>JANOJW010000395.1:0-9558 GCA_031418955.1 Hyphomicrobiales bacterium
GGATCTATGCCAATGGCGAGAACGCTGCCATCGTCGAGGTCGAGAAGTGGTACATCGACAGCCTCGACAACCTGCCCCAGGCGACACGCTGAGCAGCCGGAGCGGCCGTTTTCGGCAAACGCACAAACAAAAACCGCGGCACCCGAAGGTGCCGCGGTCCAGCAGACCGGCGACGAGCCGGTCAGCTTAGTTCTTCGGAGCCGGAGCCGGTGCAGGCTGAGCGGCTGGAGCCGGGGCCTTCGCGGCAGGGGCCGGAGCGGCCGGAGCCTTGGCGGCGGCCGGAGCCGGAGCCTTTGCAGGAGCAGCGGCCTTTTCCTTCACAGGAGCAGCCTTGTCCTTCGCGGGCGCCGCCTTCTTCGGCAACGAACGGCAGTAGGCAGCCTGCTTCTTGCCGGCGTTCGGGCCCTTGGTGATGGCGGCCTCGCCGATCCAGTCGCAGTCTTCCTTACGTGACTCGCAGTCCGCCTGGACCTTGACGGTCTTGCAGGCGGCAGCAGCCTTCGCAGCCGGCGCCTTGGCGACCGGGGCCTTCACGTCCTTGGCAGGAGCCTTGGCGTCCTTAGCTGCCGGGGCCTTGACGGCCGGGGCAGGCGGGGTCGTTGACTTCACTGCGTCCTTGGCAGGTGCATCCGGGGCCTTCTGCTGCGCGCTGGCGACGCCAACGTTCAGCACGAGCGCGAGAGCTGCCACGCAACCGCTCATTCCCCAACCGAAAGTCTTGTTCACGGCAGTCATCTCCAATGGTTGATGCCGAATCGACTATTACACTGTGTGCCGCGTCGAAAACACGGCGATGTGATGAATAGTTGTTCACAACATTGCGGGCAAGAGCCCACTTTCGTCGAAAACGCCAATGAAACATGGGCATTTCGGCGGTGAGGCGGATAGCGCCTTGCCAAGGAGAAACTGTTTTATAATATTGCGTTGTGCATTTCTGTTGAGACGCACTATCTCATCTGGCCCGCAATTCATCGCTTTGCTTAGTGGCCAATTCGAGGCGGCTCATTGAGTGTTGCTGATGCGACACGGATACAGCGGTCCCGGTGCGTCAGCCTGTCATCGCCTTCTTCACTGCGGCGGAGATCTTGTGGCGAATGGCGTGAAATCCCTTCGATCCCTCACTGGTCATCCAGTTCATCTGCAGCGAGCGGCGTTGGCCGTCGAAGGGATGATGGCCATGCCACGAGCTGTCCGACCGCTTGAATGCGAGCAAAGTTCCATTGTCCGGCGGCACCTCGGCGACATAATCATCGACATTCGTTCCGTTCCGGAGGATTCGCAGTCGCCCGCCCGGCTGGACCCAGGTCTCGTTCAGGTATAAAAGCACCGTAACGATCTTATCCTTTGAATCAGTGTGGATTTGGCCATCCTTTGCGCGCGTGTATCCCCGCAGCGAATACATTTTAGGCCGGCCATTGAGCACCACTCCGAACTTCTCCGCGATCACGGTCTCGAATTCCGGTCCGTCGAGCTCGTCGATCACCTCTTTGATCGCCATCCCCTGATCGAGACTTTCGATCGGATAGCTGCCGCCCTTGGCGATGTTGGGATAGGTTGCATTGATCCGCCGCACACTCTCTGAGGAGAGGAAATCCGGCACGATCGTGAACTGGTAGGGCTCGGTCGCGATCTTCGCCGAGCGGAGCCTGTCGATATTGAGATGCGCCATCGGGGATCACTCCCTGGTCCGATTACGTCCTATCTGTCGCTTACCCCGAGCATTGCACGCCGACGCGACCAGCGCTGCTCGATTTCGCGCGCGATCGTGCTGGCCGCGTCGAGCGGCGAATAGGACCATTCTGCCAGCGATGTAAGCGAGTTCGGCAGTGATCGTGTGGCGCCATAGCGCCGCAGCGACTCGTGGAAGCGGCTGAACTTGGCGCTGCCGCCGGATGGTTCGAACACCCACACCGGCTTGCCGGTGCTGAGCGGCTCGCCGGTCATGTTGACGCTGTCGCCGGTGACGACGAAGCCATCTGCGTGCGCCAGGAAGGTTGGGTACGGGTTGTCGCCGGTCCCGGCCCACAGCACACGGGGCGAACCGGCGGTGGCCTGATCGACGGCCGTAAGCAGCCGCGGGTGTGTGCGCCTCGATGGCGTGATGAGAAAGCTCGCCCCGAGCACTGCGATCGATGCGAGCGCCGCGACTAGGCGATCGTTGTCTTCCTCGGTGAAGCGATAGACCGCGTTGGGGCCGCCCAGCACCACGGCAACACGCGGTGACGGCAGCGCACCAATGTCGAGCGGCAACTCCCGCCGCAGCTGAGCCAGACGCTCCGGCGTGAAGGTATGCGGCGCCGTCAGGGTGCTGATCACATTGGCGCCGCGCCGACGATCGTGCTCCGGCACCCAGATCAGATCGGCGGTGCGTGACCCCGTCCGCGGGTCCTGCAGCACGACGGTGTAGGTCGCCAGACCAGCGTGCCGTCGCAGCGCCCGGATATAGGGGATGCTGAGCCGCCCAGTGGCGATGGCGATCGTCGGCCAAGGCGGCGCGAAGGCGCTTCCCGCGGCCCCGAAGCGGTCGCGCTTGTCGGGCGGTCCCCAGGGCGACGCCAGCCGGTAAATGCCCGCCGGCGCGACCTGCTTCAGCTCCCAGTCGACGCCGAGCGCCTCGGCGACGCCGCGCACCTGCACCTGCATGCCGATCTTCTCGTCGGCGATCAGCCAGGCCCTGGCACCGGCCAGCGGTCGATCGGCATGTGAACCGTGAAAGGCCATCATTGGTCCGGCAGATGCGCAATCTTCTTGCGGTTTCGGCATCGCGACTTTACGAACATGACCGCCGCCCTTGGATGCTTACCCGGAGTTCGACGCCGATGCGCGCCCGTCTCGATGCTACGGATTGGCGCATCCTGAAGGAGCTGCAGGCCGACGGGAAGCTCACCAACGTAGCGCTGGCCGCCCGCGTGGGCCTGTCCCCGCCGCCCTGCTTGCGCCGGGTCCAGGCGCTCGAGCAGGCGGGCTTCATCCGCGGCTATCACGCCGAACTCGACGAGCGGATGGTGGGGTTCGAGGTCACGGCGTTCCTGGCGGTGACGTTGCGGGCGCAGGGGCAGGCGGAGCTGCGCGAGTTCGAGAACCAGCTGCTGCAATGGCCGGTCGTGCGCGAGGCCTACATGCTGTCGGGCGACGCCGACTATATGCTGAAATGCGCGGCGCGCCAGCTCTCGGAGCTACAGGATTTCGTGCTGCGCGACCTGACTGCACTGCGCAACGTGGCAAGCGTGAAGACCACCGTGGTCCTCCGCCGCGCCAAACACGCGCCGGGCGTCCCCGTCACCGAGGAAAGCCGTTGATCGCGGTTAGACGGCCCCGGATGCAGCGAGCACGACCACCAGCGCCAGCGGCAGAATGTTGGGCAGGCCGAGCCTGATCGATGTCCAGAACATGCAGTCTCCATGTGGCGCAATCGTTGTGCCGATCCACTGCTGAATACCAGCCGCGCATGAACACCAAGCGACATCGACCATCACATTTTTAACCAAACCGTTGCGATGCCAAGCCGCCGGTTAAGGGCTTTCTCATCCGCTTGACCCTAGTCTGCCAGGCATCACGCGTCTGCGTGCGGAGTCGATCCGATGGAAGTTCCCGGCCTGGGTATTGTGCTGTCGCGCCTGCGCGACCTGTTCCTGTCGCCAAGTTCGGACATCTCGTTCGCCTCGCTGATCGCAGCGTTGCTAGTCGCGCTCGCGTTCCACGGGGTCCAGCGCTACCGCCGCCGCCGCAACGTGTCGGTGCGGGCGATGTTGCGCGCGTTCTTTCCCCGCGCGTTCCTGCTGGGCCCCTCGTCGCAGGCCGACCTCAAGTACTTCGTCATCAATACGTTTCTGGCAGGAATGTTGTTCGGCTGGGCGATCCTGTCCTACCACGTCGTCGGCAGGACGACGTTGAAGCTGCTGGTCGACGGTTTCGGGGCGCTCACGCCCACCACGATGCCGGGCTGGGTTGCTGCCGCCATCATGACCGTCGCGCTGTTCGTCGCCTACGAGCTCGGCTACTTCATCGACCACTACCTCTCCCACAAGGTGCCGTTTCTGTGGGAGTTCCACAAGGTCCACCACTCGGCCGAGCATCTGACCCCGTTGACCAATTTCCGCGTCCACCCGGTCGACGGCCTGGTGTTCGTCAACATCATGGCGCTGATGATGGGGCTCACCGAAGGCACGCTGAGTTTCCTGTTCGGCAAGACCGTGCAACAATTCTCGATTGCCCACTCCAATGCGATCATCGTTGTGTTCACCTATCTGATCGCCCACCTCCACCACACCAGCATCTGGATCCCCTTCACCGGCATCTGGGGACGCCTGTTCATCAGCCCGGCCCACCACCAGATCCACCACTCGACCAATCCCGCCCACTTCGACAAGAACATGGGCAGCTGCCTCGCCATCTTCGATTGGCTGTCCGGCACCCTGCATGTGCCGACGAAACAGCGCGAGAAGCTGACCTACGGCATAGGTGACGATACGCCCAACCCGCATGCCGTCGGTGAGGGCCTGGTGCGCCCGCTGGTGCGCGCAGCGGGCCATCTGGTGCCCGCATCCTGGCGCGCATCGCCAGCGCCGGCGCCAGTCACGGACCGTTGACCGTGGCGCTTGCGATGTCACGCGCCGGATGCTTGTGGGCATCCGAAGGCGCAAGCAGGTAACGCGCCGGCTGCGGTGTGGGCAGCTGAAGGCCCAGTGAGGGGATGGGCATCTGAAGGCGCCAGCATGAATGCCGCGGAACCGTCCACGGAGCGCCGTGATGTTCACACAATCGCGAGCTAACGCTTGCGATGAGCTTTCCGGACGGCTGCAACGGCAACTGCGGCGGCTCCGGCGCTGTTGCCCAAGGTTGTGGGCCAGAGGATGCGGGTCCTCGGGACAGGGTCATCAGTGCAGCGCGTCGGCTGAAGGCGACGAGAGGCTGCGGGGCCCACGCTCTTAACGAGCCATTAACCCTTCGAGGGTTAACTGAACGTGGGTGTAGAGGTGTCCACATGTTGCGTTCAAAGCGTCCCAGTAACTTTTCGCAAGCGATTGCCTGCCGGCTGAGGGCAGGATCGATCGCCAGACTATCGATCGCCGGCCTGATGATCTCCTTGGCTGGCTGCAGCGCCGACATCGGCCGCTTCGGCGGCTCGGGTCTCGGTCTGAATGGCGACCAGGGCGCCTCAGGTACGCTCCCGCCTCCGTCCCAGGCGATGCAACAGCCGTCCTATGCTCCCCCGCGCGACGCTGGTCTGCCGCCGCCCCCGCGTGGCGAGCCGCCCGTCCGCATGTCCGGCTTGCCCGACCCTGCGCCGCGTCCCGAGGCAGCACCACTCCTACCGGCGACCAAGGCCCGTCCTGCGCCGGTTGCCCCGCCGCGTGCGTCCGCGCCCGCAGCTATCCCAGCGACCCCCGGCGAAAGCATCGAAGTTCAGCAGGGCGACACGCTCTACGGCATCTCCAAGCGCCATCGCGTGGCGATCTCCGAGCTGATGACATTGAACAACCTGCAGAACCCGAACCTGCGTCCGGGCCAGAAGCTCGTGCTGCCCGCCGGTAAGCGCGCTGTCGCGGCCCGCCCCGCCTCACCGGCCACACCCGTCGCCGCTGCCCCGGTCGCGGCGCCCGCTCGCGTCGCAGCCCCCGCCACGCCCGTGGCGCCTGCCGCCCCGTCGTCCGATTGGACCGGCAGCTACACGTTTGTCTCAGGCGACACGCTGTCCAGCGTCGCGCGCCGCCACAACGTCAAGTCCGCCGAGCTGCAGACCGCGAACGGCATCACCGACCCGACCAAGATGCGCCCCGGGACGGTCTTGAAGGTTCCAGCGGGCGCCGGCTCGCCCGCACTCGAGCAGGCCGCCGCGCCTGTCGCCCCGGCTGCTCCATCCACTGGCGGCCCGCGCATCATCAATGCGCAGACGCAACCCGCCGAGCCGGCAAAGCGCATCGCCGCGGTAACGCCCCCCGGCGTCAAGTCCGATGCTGGTCCGGTAGCGTCAGTGACCCCCGTCGTTGCAAGCCCGCCCGACGCGCCGAAAGGCTCGGGCGCCGCCCGCTTCCGCTGGCCAGTCAAGGGCAAGGTCATCTCGAGTTTCGGCCCCCGCGGCGACAACACCCACAATGACGGCGTCAACATCTCGGTGCCCGCCGGAACCGACGTGCTGGCAGCCGAGAACGGCGTCGTCGCCTACGCCGGCAGCGAGCTGAAGGGCTACGGCAACCTCGTGCTCATCCGCCACGAGAACAACTGGGTCTCCGCCTACGCCCACAACGACCAGCTGCTGGTCAAGCGCGGCGACAAGATCAAGCGCGGCCAGGCCATCGCCAAGTCGGGCAACACCGGCGCCGTCGACCAGCCGCAGGTCCACTTCGAGTTGCGCCAGGGCTCCAAGCCCGTCGACCCGCTCCCGCATATGGAAGCCAACTGAAGAAGCGAACCGGACCCTCAAGCTGGTCGCAGCAACTCGGCCCGGGGGCGTCGCACCGTTTGCCGTCCCCTCTTGAAGGCCGCCAGCACGGGCGCGATCGTTGCCACCGCTTCCGCCGGTGTCGCCGCGTCCAGAATGACCACATCGGCAGGGTTGCCGACGATGAGCCCGTAGTCCGCATGGTTCATCAGCCGGGCCGAGCGTGCGGTGATCATCGCGAACAGCTCGGAGAGCCGCTCCGGCTGGCCGACCTGCAGGATATTGGCGTGCAGATTGGCCATCCGGATCAGCGAGCCGTCACCGAACGGCGTGAACGGATTGAGGATGTTGTTCGACGAGATCGAGCAGTTGCAGCCGTGTTCGGCGAACAGGTTGGCGTCGGCGACGCAGCGCGGCACGTTGTGGTCGGCGTGCCGCGCCAGCACGAAGAGATCAGTTGCGGGCAGCACCGTGACGGCGACGCCCACGTCGGCGAGTCGTCGCGCGATCTCCGTCTGACGTGCGGGCGGCAGGCCGGCGAGCTTGGTGGCGTGCCCGATGGCGACGCGGCCGCCGAGCTTGAACTGCTCGGTCAGGTCCGCCACCAGATGCGTATCGAGGCGTGCTGGATCGTGCCCTGAGTCGATGTGCATGTCGATGTCGACGTCGTAGGCCCGCGCCAGCTCGAACACGCGCCGGATCTGTGCTGCGTGATCGACGTCGTAGTTGGGCGCCGCCCCGATCACCTTCGCGCCCATTTCGAGCCCGCGCACCAGCGCCGCATCGGCCTCCGGCGCCGTGCTCAATCCCTCCTGCGGAAACACGCAGATCTCGAGGTCCACCGCCCATGCATACTCCTTGGCCAGCACCAGCAAGGCCTCGACGCCTTTGACGCCAACCGGCGCGTCGATCTCGGCGTGGGTCCGGATGCGCGTCGCCCCGTGCTTGATGCAGTCCTCGAGCGTCGCCTTGGCGCGGTTGTAGATGTCCTCGACCGTGAACGTCGACTTGACCGCCTGCACACGGCGCATGTGGTCCGGGTCGGCTCGGCTCGGCTCTGGCGCACAGCGGTCGATGATGCGCGACTTGTCGAGGTGGATGTGCGTCTCGACGAGGCCCGCGCAGCACAGGCAGCCCTGCGCGTCGTGGGAGGGCGCGTCGGCGACGATGCCGGGCTCGATCGCCGCGATACGCCCCTTTGCAACGCCGATGTCGACCAGCGCGCCTTTGGCCCCCGGCAGGCGGGCATTGCGTATGACCAGATCGAGCATCGTTGATCCTCCGGTGCGTGGTGCTGCAGCCTGCCGGCGCCTCGGCTAACCTTCTGCGGACGGCGCAGTTGCCTCCGCGAGCCGTCGGTGTCTAGCTCGCTGATAACATGCATGGGTGATGGCGAAGTCGACACGCGAGCGGCCTTCGGTCAAGGAACGCGCGAAATCCGCGCTGCTCGGCTCCGCGCTCGGCCGTGCAGCCCTCGTCGTGCCGCGCGCGGTGATGGCGTTCCGCGAGGCGCGGCTCGGGTCGCAGGCGGGCGCCATCCTGCGGTGGTCGCTGAACTCTCGCGAGCGCGTCAATTTCACCTACCAGACCACCCGCCACAGCGACCTGCTGCTCTGCGCCGTCGTCGCGGAAGCCGCCGGCGTCGAGGCATCGCGCGTTGTCGCCTGGCTCGACGAGCTTTACGCCGACACCGAGCTGATCGCCTTCATCGATACGGTCGCCCGCGCGAAGAAATCCCGCCACCGTATCGACCCAGGCTTCAAGCCGGGCCGCCGGCTCGCGTTCTATCTGCTGGTCCGCGCCCTCAAACCCCGCCACGTCGTGGAGGCGGGCGTCGATCGCGGCCTCGGCGCGTTGGTGATCTCGCGCGCGCTCGCCCTCAACGCTGCCGAAGGCCACCCCGGCGCCTACACCGGCATCGAGTACAGCCCGACCAAGCCGATCCCGCTCTGGGAGGACTATCCCGAACGCATCGGCCGCATCGTGCGCGGTGATTCGATCGAATTCCTCGACGCTGGCACCGAGCCGATCGACCTCTTCGTGCACGACACCACCAGCGACGACACCCACGTCGAGACCCAGCTCCACGCACTGACGCCCCGCCTGTCGCAGCGCGGCGTCATCGCCTCGACCTGGACCACCGACCGCGTCGTCGAGCACGCGTTGGCGCACAACCTGAGCCTCCTCACCCACCAGGAGGAGCCGGTCGGCCACTGGTTCAAGGGCGACCGCGTGGCGATCCTCTATCCACGCAAATCCCGCACCGCCGTCAGCCCCGGCACGTCGATCTGGCCCCGCCTGGCCAGTAGGTAGGTGGAAGTCACTCCGACTTCGCGGGAACCGCTGAGCCGGAACTGGCTACCACACCACGCCGACACCGAGAGCGGCGATGGCTTGATCGATCGTGACGACCTGCAAGCCTTCGATCATTGCTTGCGCCGCGATCATCCGGTCGAACGGGTCGTTGTGCTCTCCGCCGAGCTGCCCGGCTGTCAAGGCATGGCGAAGAGTGATGGGCAGAGGCTCGAAGCCTTCCCGATCCAACAATCCGACGAAATCGGCAACGACGTGCACAGCTTCGGGTAGCTTGCCCCGGCGGACCTTGGTCGCCATTTCCCAGGCTGTGGCCGCACTGACGAGCACGTCGTTGTCTGAGGCGGTCATCGCAGCGCGAGCGCCCTGCGACAGTTTCGGACTGTCGTTCAACCACCAGATGAGGGCGTGAGTGTCGAGCAGCAGCCTCATTTGTGATTGTCACCCTGGCCGGACCACAGGCGCAATTCGTCGTCCGGCAGCGGATCGAAGAAGAAAGAATCCGGCAGATCGAGTTTGCCCTTGAGGGCGCCGGGCACGCGAGGCTTGCGCGTCTTGGTGATGGCGACAATCTGAGCAACAGGCTCGTCATCGCGGGTGATGACGATGTGTTCACCCGACTTCGCCTGATCAACGAGGCGGCTCAGGTCCTTGGCGGCATTTTCGATCGCAATGGTGATCATGGCCATTGGTTCACTTCATAGGTTTGCCGGGATTGGCACGCCTTGCGAGCGATCCTATCACGCCTCGAGCAACTCTAAAAACCAGTGTTGAGAATACGGCCTGTCGCAGCGCGGCGTCATCGCCCCGACCTGGACCACTGAACGCGTCGTCGAGCCAAATAGAAATAGGGACAGTTTGAA
>JANOJW010000396.1:0-5481 GCA_031418955.1 Hyphomicrobiales bacterium
CCACGGTCGGCAGGGCGGGAAGCGCACCAGGCCGGCGTGCGCCCGTCGGCGACCAATTGCGTGAGACGCGTGAGCGCCTCGCCCAAGGCACCGATATCAAGCCGGAGTTCGAGCACGAGCTCTTGTCGATGTTCGTCCGCAACGAGCTCGGCGCCAAGGCGACGATCCTGCTGCTCGCCTTCATCTTCTCGCTGGCGTCGATGTTCTGGGCGCCGATGTACGAGGCGATCGCCTGGCTGCTGCTGGTGCTGTTCTCCAAGGTCGCTCTGCTGGTGCTCTGCCAGCGCTTCATCGACACCCCGCGCGCCGAGATCAACATCAAGCTCTGGCGCCGGCGGTTCGTCCTCGCCGAGTTGGTCAGCGGTCTCGTCTGGGCCGGTTTCGCCCTCGTCGGCCGCGGCACGCTCGACACCTCGTCTCACGTCTTCATCTTCGCATCGCTGATCGTCGTGCTGGCGATCCGCATGACTTTCGCCTCGACCGTGATGCCGATCCTCTACGTCGGCACCATCCCGATGACGCTCGCCGTCGTCACGCGCCTCGTCTTGCTCGACCATCCCTTCTATTGGGCGATGGCCTCGATGGCGGTCGGCGTCCACGTGTACTTCATCTTTCTCGCCAAGGGCTTGAACTCGACGGCGCTTTCCATGCTCGAGTTTCGCGCCGAGAAGGATGCCCTGATCGCCGAGCTCGAGAACGAGAAATCGATCTCCGACGAGGCCCGCCGCCGCGCCGAGGCCGCAAACATCGCGAAATCCCGCTTCCTCGCCACCATGAGCCACGAGCTGCGAACCCCGCTCAACGCCATCCTCGGCTTCTCCGAGGTGATGCATGACGAGGTGATGGGGCCGATGCAGAAACCGATTTACAAGGAGTACGCGGGCAACATTCATTCGAGCGGCAAGCATCTTCTGCATCTCATCAACGAGATCCTCGACCTCTCTCGGATCGAGGCCGGCCGCTATGAGCTGCACGAGGAGCCGGTGCACCTGATCGACGTCGCCGAGGATTGCCACCGGCTGCTGAAGCTCAGAGCCGAGAGCAAAGGCCTCGAGATCATCCTCGATTACGACGACCGGCTGCCCCAGATCTGGGCCGACGAGCGCGCCATGCGCCAGATCGTGCTGAACCTGCTCTCGAACGCCCTCAAGTTCACGCCGAAAGGCGGCCGCATCACGGTGAGCATCACCACCACGGCCGAAGGCGGCCAGCGGCTCGCCGTCAAGGACACCGGCCCTGGCATCCCGAAGGACGAGATCCCGAAGGTCATGCAGGCCTTCGGCCAGGGCTCGCTCGCCCATCAGACCGCGGAAGGCGGCACCGGCCTCGGCCTGCCGATCGTCCAGAGCCTCGTCGAGTTGCATGGCGGACATTTCGAGCTGCAGTCGGAGCTGAGGAAAGGCACCGAGGCCATCATCGTGCTGCCGTCAAAGCGCGTGCTGCAAGCAATGCCGCCGCTCCAGCCGCTCGGCCAGGAACGCCACAAGCAGGGCGCCGCGGCCCTCACCGATGCGGCCCGCGCGATGCAGGAGGCGAACCTAGCCGAGCGCCGCCCGCGCATCCGCAAGCCGACGCTGCGGTCGCCCCCGGGATCGGTCTCGCGCTGAGCAAATCACCACGGCCAACCAGCGCTTTTGACCCTGAGCGGTCGCTCGCGTCGTAGGGCGCAATAGCGCGCGCACCATGCTTTCCACCCGTGCCGCATCGAACGCGCGTATTGCGCCGCGACGGTCACCGATGCAGGTCGGCGCAATACGCGCGTTGAGGTTGAGGCGATGGAACGGTCGGCGGACGCGCTATTGCGCCCTACGGCACGCCCGCCGTCCACGGGCGGTACCGGCCCACATCGACCTTCGGCAGCTGAGTAGATACCACGCCTAAACCGCAACATCCCGAGCTAGCCCGCCACAGTCACCCGCCGCAACGTCAGGTTGATGCGCCCGCCTTCGGCGAGCAGGTCCGACGTGCCCGTCAGGATCCGGTCGACGCCGTGGTAGGCGAGACGCGACGCCCCGCCGAGCACGACCACGTCGCCGGACTCGAGCGTGAGCCGCCGCTTGGCATCGCCCCGTTTCGGCCCGCCGATGTGGAACACGGCCCCGTCCCCGAGAGAAACCGACACCACCGCCGCGCCTTTCTCCGCCTCGTCCTCGTCCCGATGGCTGCCGAGCCGCGCCGTCGCCTCGTAATAGTTGACGAGACACGCCTCTGGCGGCGCTGCAAATCGAGCGACCTCGTCCCACAGCGCCAACAGCCGCGACGGGATCGGTGGCCAGGGCTTGCCCGTGACCGGGTGGCGTGGCTCGTAGCGGTAGCCGCGCTCCTTGTCGGTGAGCCATCCGAGCACGCCGCAATTCGTCATCTGCACCGACAACAGTTTTCCCGTTCGCGGCATCGCCGGCCGATACAGCGGCGCGGCCGCGATCACTGCGCGAACCTCGGCCAGCAGATCCACCTGGGCGGCCCTGTCGAAATAGCTGGAAACATGCAGAAAACCGGCCTGATCCGCCATATCATCCGCCATCAGATAGTAATCACTCGCTGGCAGCCCGTGCCCGCGGCAAAATTATCACAGCCGCGAGAGCCCGAACCGTTGCGGGGCAAAATTCCGAGCCCTATATAGCCCTCAGTCGTCTCCACCAGCTCCAGGGAACCGATCCGGGACCCGTAAGGGACCAATGGAGCTTCGGATGCCGCAACGATGCCGGGCGACCGGCGTCAGGGTCCGAACGGTTCGCCACAACACAAGGGACAGCGCGCTATGTCAAAAGTTATCGGTATCGATCTCGGCACCACCAACTCGTGCGTCTCCGTGATGGAAGGCGGCCAGCCCAAGGTCATCCCGAACGCCGAGGGTGCCAACACCACGCCCTCCGTCGTCTCGTTTTCCGAGGACGGCGAGCGCCTCGTTGGCCTGCCGGCCAAGCGCCAGGCGGTCACCAACCCGACCATCACGCTGTTTGCCATCAAGCGCCTGATCGGGCGCCGCTACAACGACCCCTTGGTCGACAAGGACAAGAAGCTCGTCCCCTATCAGATCGTCGAGGGCAAGAACGGCGACGCCTGGGTCGAGGTTCGCGGCCAGCAGTATTCCCCCTCGCAGATCTCGGCTTTCATTCTCCAGAAGATGAAAGAGACAGCCGAGGCCTATCTGGGCCATGCCGTCACTCAGGCCGTAATCACGGTGCCGGCCTACTTTAACGACGCCCAGCGTCAGGCAACCAAGGACGCCGGCAAGATCGCCGGCCTCGAGGTGCTGCGCATCATCAACGAGCCGACGGCGGCGGCGCTGGCCTACGGCCTCGACAAGAAGACTGGCTCAAAGACCATTGCGGTCTATGACCTTGGCGGCGGTACCTTCGACGTGTCGATCCTGGAGATCGGTGACGGTGTGTTCGAGGTGAAGTCGACCAACGGCGACACGTTCCTCGGCGGCGAGGACTTCGACATGCGCCTCGTCGAGTATTTGGCGTCCGAGTTCAAGAAAGAGAACCAGATCGACCTGAAGAACGACAAGCTCGCGCTTCAGCGCCTGAAAGAGGCCGCCGAGAAGGCCAAGATCGAGCTGTCGAGCGCCCAGCAGACCGAGATCAACCTGCCGTTCATCTCGATGAGCGCGCAGACGCAGTCTCCCTTGCATCTGACGATGAAGCTCACCCGCGCCAAGCTCGAGAGTCTCGTCGAGGATCTGATCCTGAAGACGCTGCCCCGTTGCGAGGAGGCGTTGAAGGACGCTGGCCTCAAGGCTGCCGAGATCAACGAGGTAGTTCTGGTCGGCGGCATGACGCGCATGCCGCGCGTGCAGGCCGAGGTGAAGAAGCTGTTCGGCAAGGAGCCCCACAAGGGCGTCAATCCGGACGAGGTGGTGGCCGTCGGCGCCGGCATCCAGGGCGGCGTTCTGAAGGGCGACGTCAAGGACGTGCTGCTGCTCGACGTGACGCCGCTGTCGCTCGGCATCGAGACCCAGGGCGGCATCTTCACCCGCCTGATCGACCGCAACACCACGATCCCGACCAAGAAGTCGCAGACCTTCTCGACCGCCGAGGACGGCCAACGCGCGGTGACCATCAGCGTCTCGCAGGGCGAGCGCGAAATGGCCACTGACAACAAGTTGCTCGGCCGCTTCGATCTCGACGGCATTCCGCCCGCCCAGCGCGGCATTCCCCAGATCGAAGTGACCTTCGACATCGACGCCAACGGCATCGTGCATGTCTCGGCGAAGGACAAGAAGACCGGCAAGGAGCAATCGATCCGCATCCAGGCCTCGGGCGGTCTCACCGATGCCGAGATCAAGCGCATGGCCGAGGAAGCCGAGCGCTTCAAAGACGAGGACAAGAAGAAGCGCGACCTGGTCGAGGCGCGCAATCAGGCCGATCATTTCGCCTCGCAGGTCGAGAAGGACTTGAAGGAGCATGGCGACAAGGTTGCCGCCCCCGAGAAGGCCTCGATCGAGAGCGCGCTGGCGGCGCTTAAGGTAGCGGCCAAAGCCGACGATGCCGAAGCGATCAAGGCGGCCAACAGCAACCTGATGCAGGCGTCGATGAAGCTCGGCGAAGCGATCTACGGCTCAAGCAAGGCCGGCGGTGACGACGCCGGTGCTGGTCCCGGTGATGGCCCGCAGGCGACAGCCGGCGGCCGCAAGGCCGACGACAATGTCGTCGACGCCCAGTTCGAAGAGGTCAAGGACGACAAGGGCAAGAAAAAGAGCGCGTGACCAAGGACAATGGCGCCTTTCGCGAGGAAGGGCGACTTCGCGGCGCGAAAGGCTCCTGCTCATGACGACCGGACTTCGGCTCGAAGGTTGCGAGATCCATGGTGGCGATTACGTCCGTCAGATTGCTGTCACGGTTCGCAACGCCACTGACCGAGCATTTGGCCCGGGCGGCGTGCGTTTTGTCGCCACTGATGGCAACGGCCGCAGGGCACGCATTTCAGCGCCGCACCTGTGGCCGTTGCCAGTTGGCGCTACAGCAAGTGTGGTAGGCGCGATGGCGGGCAATCTTGCCGTGCAATCGGTCGGCGAGTTCGCTTATGTCGAGCTGTCCGGTGAAGCGCATGCCGTACTCGGAACCGTCAGCAACACCCTGATGCGCGGCATCCGCGTCGAGCACGAGGGCTGATCACGCCATGGCCAAGCGGGACTACTACGAGATCCTGGGCGTCAAGCGCCAGGCCACCGATCCGGAGATGAAGTCGGCCTTCCGCAAGCTCGCCATGGAGTGTCATCCGGACCGCAATCCCGGCGACAAGGCAGCCGAGCAGAAATTCAAGGAGCTGGGAGAGGCCTACGAGGTCCTGAAGGATCCCCAGAAGCGAGCCGCCTACGACCAGTTCGGCCACGCAGCGTTCGAGGGTGGCCGCAGTGGGCCGGCCGGTTTCGGGCCCGAATTCGCTTCGTCGATGCACGACATGTTCGACGATCTCTTCGGCGAGTTGATGGGCGGCCGTCGCGGTCGCCGTGGCAGCGAGCGCGAGCGCGGC
>JANOJW010000397.1:0-19475 GCA_031418955.1 Hyphomicrobiales bacterium
TCGGCCGAGGTGCAGACGGCCTCTACCCGACCTACGAGAATTCGGGAACCGACGACGTGGAGTTCGTGGCGTCGGGTCTCGCAAGTGCAGGCCTCAACCCGACCTTGTGAGACCTCGAGCCGCCGATGTTGAAATCCATGAAGCACGCGCCAGCGCCTGTGTGGCTCCTGGTCGCGAGCTTTCTGTGCCCGACGGAGCTGTCGCTTTATCTGGCCGGGTTGCGCCTGCCGCCGCATCGCGTGGCGCTGCTGATCCTGTTTCCGATCGCGATCGCGCACGTAATGCGCCGCCGCAATCTGAAGCTCCACACCTTCGATGCGCTGCTCCTCGTCTATAATCTGTGGACCGTCGGCGTGCTGATGCACCATCAGGGTGCCGGCGAGGGACTGCAGTTCGGCGGCTCGCTGGCGCTCGAGAGCTTTGCAGCCTATGTGGTGGCGCGCGTGTATGTCCGCGATGTGGCGACTTTCCTCGGCACGCTCGGCGCGCTCGTCATCGCAGTTGCAGTCTCCGGCCTCATCGCGCTGCCCGAGATGCTTTCGGGCGCCCACTACGTCCACGACATCCTGCGCGCCGTGACGGGCTACGAGCATCCGATCGGGCATGAGACGCGGCTCGGCCTGACGCGCGCCTATGGTACGTTCGATCATCCGATCCACTTGGGCACCTTTTGCGCCAGCGCCCTCGCCATGGTCTGGTTCGCCGCGCGAAAGCGCCGCGAGCGCTGGCGGCGCGTGCCCCTGCTGATCGCCGCGACCCTGACCGGTCTCTCATCGGCCCCGATCCTCTGCCTGGTGTTGCAAGGCGGGCTGATCGCCTGGGAGCGCATCACGCGGGGCATCAAAGCCCGCGTCGCCATCTCGGTATCGGTGCTGGCCGCGCTGTACCTCGTCGCTTGGATCGCCGGCACACGTTCGCCGCTGACCATCATCGCCACCGGTTTCACGCTCGATCCATGGACTGGCTACTACCGCACGCTGATCTGGCAGCATGGGCTCGAGAACGTGTGGACCTCACCCTGGATCGGCATCGGGCTCTCCGACTGGGAGCGTCCACAATGGATGGCGGCAGCGACCGTCGACGCGTTCTGGCTGGTCGTGGCGATGCGGTCGGGCATCCCGGCGTTCCTGCTGCTCGCCGCCGCGATCCTCTTGCTCATGCGCGCCGTCGGCTCTCGCATCAAGCGCATGGACGCGGACCATCGCCGAATGGCGCGAGGTTGGATCATCTCGCTGATCGCGCTGTCGCTCCTCGCTTGCACGGTGCATCTGTGGAATGTGGTGCACGCGCATTTCTTCTTCTTCGTCGGTCTGGGCGGCTGGCTCGCCGATCCGCGGCGCGTAAAGGCGGCGGTGCTGAAGGCACGACTTCAGCCGCGTCTGCAATGGCCGCCCGCACCCGCGCTCGGGCCGCCGACGGCCTGGCCAGCCCTGACGAACGCGTAACCCGAGCCTGTGCGCTGCCATCCAAGCCTGACGCTGCGGCTGGGGCGATGGTGGAACACTCGGCCGCCCAAATCACCAGCGTCGGCGTTGCCCTTCCTTGCCGCGCCTATTCCAGCACGATCACCTCGAAGAACGTGTCGTCGGGCTGGGTGAAACCGTTCTGGTTGGTCGAGATCAGCGCCGGCTTGCCGCTGAGCAGGATCAGCAGACCCACCTTGTTGCCGAAGTTGGAGTTCTCCTTGTTGCGCGGGACGGCGAGGTTGTAGCGCGTCACCGCGTGTCCCTTGAGGAACGTGCGGCCGAGGTAGGCCGGCGCGTTGACGCGGAACCGCTTGAAGTTGGCGTGGAAGCCGTCGCCCGTGGTCTTCTCCAGCGTCAGCGAGGTCAACTCGCCGCCGATCCGCACCATCCGCACCATGCACTGGTGCGTGCCGACGCGCTGGGCGCCGTTGTCGAGAAAGCCGAAATGGTACGTCGTGCACTTCGCCTGTCCGGGCTGGACCGTACTCCAGGGATCGCGTTCGAGCGCGATCTTCGCGAGTTGCTCGAGCACAGCGCGGGCGGCGGCGTCCTCTTGGGGTCCCCGGCGATTGCGGGCGTCCGCAAGCGTGCGCTCGACGGCTGACGGCAAGCCGACCAACTCGGCATACTCGTCGGCCGACACGAGCTTCTTCACGTCGTCGCAGAACGGGCACGGCCCCAACGCGGTGTCGAACGCGACGGCAAGCTTGTCGCCGCCGGTTCCGCCGGAGGGCTGCGCCTGGCGCTTCTGGCGCTCGGCCGCCTCACGCTGCAGCCGATCCGCCTCCTCGCGCTTCAGGCGCTCGGCCTCGGCCATGCGCTTCTCGAACTCGCGGTTCACCTTCTCGGCCTCGTCCCGGTCGCGATCGATAGGGGACTTCTGCTGGAGGTCTCGTTGGAGCCGGTCTCGCTCGGCTTGCACGCGGTCGGCGGCAGCCTTCTCTTTGGCGAGCGTCGCGGTGCGCACGCGCTCGGTCTCGATGCGCGTCGTGTCGGTAGTTTGGCGGCTGCTCCAGTCGTAGCCGCCCCACGCCATACCACCGAGCGCCACGAGGCCCGCGACCACCGCCGCGATCTTCCAGGGCGCACGGGTTGTTGCTGGGGCAGTCGCCGGCGCGCCACCCACCTTCGACCAGCCGTCGCCGCCGTCCGTCGTCGCCCCGGCTTCCGCCATCCGCGTCGCAACGCGGCTCGCCGCCGTCGTCGCTGCGGCAGGTGCCGCTGCCTCGCCCTTCAGCAACTGCCGCATCTCGGCGATGGTCTGCGGCCGGTCCTTCGGGCGCAACCGCAAGGCCTGGTCGATTGCCGCCAGGAAGCCCGCCCGATAGCCACCCGCCGCCGCAGTCGAGGCCGGCACCAACGGATCATCGAGCATGCGGAGTGTCGATTCTGCAGGTACATTCCCTGTGACGCAGCGATAGAGCGTGGCGCCGAGCGCGTAGATGTCGGACCAGGGGCCTTGGGCGCGCGGATCGTTGGCGTACTGCTCCTGCGGCGAGTAGCCGGACTTGACGATGCCGGTCAGCGCGCCCGACAACTCGGCCATCACCCGGCGCGCGGCGCCGAAGTCCAGCAGCACCGGCGAGCCGTCGGCGCGCACGATGATGTTGTCGGGCGCGATGTCGCGATGCAGGAAGTTCGCTGAGTGCAGCACGTCGAGCGCGTCGGTGAGCGGCATTACTAGGCGATCGAGCTCGTCCTGCGTGGGCTTGCGGTCCATGCCCTCGAGCCAGCTCTTCAGGCTCTTGCCCGATTCGAACTCCATGATCATGTAGGCGGTGCCGTGCCCCTCGAACACCGACAGCACGCGCACGATGCAAGGGTGGCGCAGCTGCGCCAGCGTCCGCGCCTCGCGCAGGAAGCTTTCCTTCAGTCGCTCGAAGATGTCGGTGTCGCCTGTCGTGCGCGGCCGGACGGTCAACGTCGCGTCGCGCATGCCGAAGCCGGCCGGATAGTACTCCTTGACCGCCACCTTGAGGTTGAGGCCGAGGTCGAGCGCCTCATAGGTCATCCCGAAGCCGCCCGCGCCGATCAGCCGGTCGATGCGGTACTTGCCATCGAGAACGGTGCCGGATGGGAGCACGTCACGATTGTTCATCGATGCCTCGCAGCTGATCCGGGCCCCCATTACGGCGACCCCGTCGGTCTCCCGGCAGGCTACATCGAGAGGCGATAAAGTTCAGCAAACCCAAGTTCAACGCCCGCCGAACGCCCGTTCCGGATCGACACATCCGGTCGGCGTGCCGATTGTCCTGCGTACTGATCCGGCAAGCCTTGCAATAGGGTCAGACCCTCGGGTCTGACCCTTGGCTCCGACTGACCCTTGGCTCCGACGTCGACAGACCTCGACATCGCGGCGGATCCCGGTTGGCATTGCCCCTCAGTTCGCCAGCGCGTCGCCCAGTGCGCGAAGCTGGACCTGCGACGGCGCCGCATGCAAGGAGAGTTGCTGCGAGAACAGCACCGGCGCCTCGCTGCGCCGGCCCAATCCAGATGCCAGCGGCTCTTCGCTACCCGACACCGTATCGATGCGGATATCTTTCTCGACCACCGAGCCGTCGCTCAACACGATGACGACCCGCAGATCGACTTGCTCGATATCGGCCGGCCAGCTCACGATCGCCAGGCCGCCACGTCGTCGTTGGCGAGCAGACCACCCGTTTGCGTGGCATTTTCGCCGTCGCGCGACGTGTCGGCCACAGCGACCGGCGCCGGATTGGTGACATCCAGCACGAACGAGGTCGCAACCTCGGCGTTGGAGCCGTCCCGCATGGTGACCGTGAGGGGGTAGGGTCCCGACTGCGACGCATCCGCCGGCACCGAGCCTATCGTCGTGATGAGGCCGTTCACGGGATCGATTGCGAGCCAAGCCGGCGCGCCAGTGAGCATGTACGTGCGCGTGTCGCCGCCATCCGTATCGGCAAACGCCTGCGCCGTTGGAATGGTGATGCTGCTGCCGTCGGCGACGGTCTGCCGCGCGATCACCGCATTCGGATCGGTCGGCGCCAGACCCGTCACCGGATCGACCAAGGTCGGTGCATCGTTGACGCCGCGGATCTCGATGGAGAGCGTCGCGGTCTTGACGTGGGTGCCGTCGGTGACGGTGTAGGTGACCACTTCCGTGCGGATATCGCCGGCCTTCAGTGCGTTGGCCGCCGCATTCGGCGCGAACAGCCACGAGCCGTCCGCATGGACCGTCAGCGCGCCGTAGGTGAGTGACTGGGCGGCTCCGACCGTACCACCGGTGACAGCCGTTACGCGCAACAGCATGAAGGCGACGCTGCGCAGCGGGCCATCGGGCAGGAACGACCATGCGAGCGTGGCAATCGCGACGATCGCGAGTTCCACGATAACGCCTGCTGCCCCGATGGCGAGCCGCTGGCGGCGGTTCTGCAAGGCCGAGGCGGCGGACACATCGGTGTAGAGCATCGGCGTCAGCAACATGAAGGCGACGCCGAGCGAAGGTACGCGGCACCCGTAGCGCATTGCGGTCCAGGCATGGCCGAGCTCTTATATTAGGTGGCCCATCGCGTCGGCGCTGGGACGGGCGGTTCGCACGTCGGCCACTCCGAACCGATCCGCTGCTACGGCCGCGCAATTCTGCTTAGTTTGCCCTGCATATCAACTCCCGCGCGCGACGCCGACAGCGAGGGCTGCGACACACGCAGCCGACATCACCAGCACGATCGCCGGCCCGGCCGGAACATCGCTCCAGGCCGATAGCATCAGCCCCGCCGCCGAGGCGAGCGCGCCGATAACCGCGGCGATCATGGCCATCCGCTCGGGCGTGTCGGCGAAGGGGCGCGCGGCGGCTGCCGGCATGATCAGGAAGGCGATGATCAGGAGCACGCCGACGATCTTCATGGCGATGGCGATCGTGAACGCGAGCAGCAGGATCAGTGCGGCTTCAGCGCGGCGCGTATCGTGACCCTCGGCCGCTGCCAGTTCCTCGTGCACGGCGATGGCGACGAGCGTGCGCCAGAGCCAGGCGATGGCTGACAAGACCACCGCGCCGCCGACAAAAATCCACACGAGGTCCACCCATGTGACCGCAAGGATGTCGCCGAACAGATATCCCATCAGGTCGAGCCGCTGGCCCGCGAGCTTCGCTGCAGCGACGAGGCCGCCCGCAAGTGCGGCATGCGACAGGATGCCGAGCAGCGTGTCGACCGGGATCAACTTCTGGCGCCCGAGCACGATCAGCAGCACGCCGATCGCCAGCGCCACGATGATGACGCCGAGCGTCAGATCGATGTCGAGCGCGAGCCCCAGCGCCACGCCGAGCAGCCCCGCATGCGCCACCGTCGATCCGAAATAGCTCATGCGCCGCCAAACGACGAGGCAGCCCAGCGGCGCGGCGATCAGCCCGAGCGCCACGCCAGCGACCAGCGCGCGCAACAGGAACGGTTCGAGCATGGTCACTCCTGGAGCTTTTTCGCGGGCGGCAGCGGCGCGCCCGCGAGATCATGCGCGTGATCGTGATGGTGCTGGTAGACGGCGAACACGCGCGCCATCTCCGGCCCAAACAGCGCCATGTACTCGGGATGCCGAGCCACCGTCTCCGGCACGCCATGGCAGCACACATGCCGGTTGAGGCAAATGACGCGGTCGCTCTGCGCCATCACTACGTGCAGATCGTGGGAGACCAGCAACACGCCGAGCCCGCGATCGGTCCGGATGCGCCCGATCAGGCCGTAGAGCTCCGCCTCGCCGACCGTATCGACGCCGCGCACCGGCTCGTCGAGCACCAGCAGATCGGGATTGCGGATCAGCGCCCGCGCCAGCACCACACGCTGTAGTTCGCCGCCCGACAATTGCGCGAGCTGGCGGTCGATCACGCGGCCCGCACCAACCTCGTCGAGTGCGCGTTGGATGGTCGCGCGATCGGCGGGCCCTGCGAGCGTCAGGAACCGGGCCGCCGTCATCGGGATCGCTGGATCGCGATCGAACCGCTGCGGCGCATAACCGATCCTCAAGCCCGCGCGGCGCTCGATGCGGCCAGCGTCCGGCGTCTCGAGGCCGAGCAGCACACGCACGAGCGTGGTCTTGCCGGCGCCGTTGGGCCCGATCAGCGTCACGATCTCTTGCGGCGCGATGTGGATGTCGACGCCCTCGAGGACGGCGCGAGCGCCGTGCGCAAGTGCGAGCCCTCGACCGATCAGCAGACTGTCGGCGGGTGCGGCGGGCGCTGGCTCGTGGGCGTGGTGGTGATGATCATGCTCGTGATGGCCACCGCCATGATGGTGATGGCCGTGATCATCGTGCCGTTGAGGTTCCGGCGTCGGCGTGGGCTTTGCCATCGGCGTCAGCTCCGCCCCGCCTGGCAGGCGCCGCACGTGCCGAGCACTTCGACCAGCGCGCGGCCCACCGCGAACCGCGCCGCAGCTGCCGCCGCAGCGACCCCCTCGAACACGGCGTCGCCCGCAAGCTCGGCAACCGCGCTGCACGTCTCGCACGCCAGCACGATCTGCCGCCGGTCGCCCGGATGCGGCGCATGGCAGGCGAAGAACGCGTTGCGGCTCTCCAGCCGGTGCACGATGCCCGCGGCGACGAGACTGTCGAGCGCGCGATAGATCGATATCGGCGCCATCCGCCGCTCGCCCTTGCGCGACAGCCGGTCGAGGATGTCGTAGGCGCCGACCGCGGTGTGCGAGCCGGCGACCTCCTCGAGCACCAGGCGTCGCAAGGGGGTCAGCCGCAGCCCGCGCGTCTCGAAGGCGGCTTCAGCCCGCCGCACGGTGTCAGACAGGCACACGCCGTGGTCGTGCGCCGAGGGCGGAAAGATCGGCTGTACCGTGGATGCAATAGACTTGGCCATGCGCGGCTCCGGGAGTTGAGCCGCAGCGTTATACCATAACAACAACGCTGGCCAGCGCCGGCCGCTACAGTCGCGAAACGATCCGGTCGAGGATCACATCCGGCAGCGCGCGCTTCATCAGGGCCGCGCCCTTGGTCAGCATGCCGACCCGGTAGCGCGCCTTCGGCCGGCGGCTCTCCACCGCGTGCACGAGTTTGGCGACCACCGCCTCCGGCCCGAGCCTGAACCGGTTGTTGCCCCCGCCCATCATCTCCGCGAGCCGGCGCTCGTAGTAGGCCTTGTGCGGCGAGGTGTCGGCCTCGATGTGCGCCTTGAACTTGGCGATCGCCGTCGCCAGAAACTCGGACTCGATTGGCCCCGGCTCGAGCAGCGACACTTGGATGTTGGCTGGCCTCAATTCCAGCCGCAGCGCGTCCGACATCGCCTCCAGTGCGAACTTGGACGCGCAGTAGGCGCCTCGGAACGGCCCCGACATGAACCCCAGCACCGACGAGCACATCACGATACGGCCGTGGCCCTGGCGGCGCATGGTCGGCACGATGCGTCGCGTCAGATCGTGCGCGGCGATCACGTTGACCTCGAAGTGATCGCGCAATACCTCCGGCGCGGTGTCCTCCATCGCCCCGACGATGCCGTAGGCCGCATTGTTGTAGAGCGCATCGAGCCGCCCCCCCGTGAGATGCAACGCCGCTTCCGCGCACGCCGCGATCGATGTGCCGTCCGACAGCTCCAGCGCAATCACCTCGAGCCCGTCCTCGCGTCGCAGCCGCTCGAGGTCGGCTGGCTTTCGCGCGGTCGCCAGCACCCGCCAGCCCCGCGCCTTCAGCGTGCGGGCCGAGGCAAGCCCGATCCCCGTCGAGCAACCCGTGATCAGGATAGTGCGCTGCGCAGTAACCATATCGTTGGTCCAGCCTCGGTTGCGAAAAGTCGTGGCAAACTTATCCCCGTGGGTCCGGGCCGTGGTAGACTGCTTCGCGTGTGGAACGAAGAAGGATTTGACGACCCGATGACCGACAAGCTCGCCCCCGAAACCATCGCCGCCCAGGCGGGGGGCCACGTCGACGAGGCAACCGGCGCCGTCGTCCCCCCGATCCACATCGCCACGACCTATCTGCGCGACCCCGACAATCAGTACCGCAAGGGCTACGCCTACGGCCGGGCCGACAACCCGGTCGTCCGCAACGTCGAGGAGGTGATGACGGCGCTGGAAGGCGGGGCTGCCTCCCTCGTGCTCTCGTCCGGCATGACGGCGGCCACCTTTGCGATGCTGGCGCTGGAACGGCCCGCACATGTCGTCGCCCCGGCCGTGATGTACTGGGGCTTGCGGGCCTGGTGTGCCGACGATGCGCGCTCGCACGGCCTCGATGTCACCTTCTGCGATGCGACCGACACCGAGGCGATCTCCCGCGCGATCGTTCCCGGCAAAACGAAGCTCGTGTGGATCGAGACGCCCGCCAACCCGATGTGGGGCATCACGGACATCGCCGCCGCAGCCCGCCTCGCGCACGCAGCCGGCGCGCTGCTCGGCGTCGATTCGACGGCTGCGACCCCCGTGCTGTCCAATCCGCTCGCGCTCGGCGCCGACGTGGTCATGCATTCGGCGACCAAGTACCTGAACGGCCATTCCGATGTGATCGCCGGTGTGCTGACCTTCGCGCGCAAGGACGCCTACTACGAGCGCGCGGATCGCTTGCGCGGCAAACTCGGTGCGATCCTGGGACCCTTCGAGGCGTCGCTGCTGCTGCGTGGCCTGCGGACGCTGCACGTACGCGTGCGCCACCAATGCGAAAGCGCGATTGCCATTGCCGCCCATTTCACCCGCGAGCCGCGCATTGCCGAGGTGCTTTATCCCGGCCTCGGAAGGCATCCGGGCCATCGAGTTGCGGCCGCACAGATGACCGACGGCTTCGGCGGCATGCTGTCGGTGCGCGTCAAGGCTGGCGAGGCGGCCGCGATCCGGACGGCGGCCAACGTCAAGGTCTGGGTGCGCGCCACCTCGCTCGGCGGCGTCGAGAGCCTGATCGAGCATCGCGCCTCGGTCGAAGGCCCGGGCACCCCCTGCCCGCCCGATCTGCTGCGCCTCTCGGTCGGCCTCGAAAGCCCCGACGACCTCATCCGCGATCTCGAGCAGGCGCTTGCCTCCAATGCGTGAGCGGCATCCGCCCACGAGCTTTCATTCGCAACGGGCAACCGGTAAATCTGCGTCAGGCGAACTAAAGACTACGATCAGGAGCACGCGCTCATGAGCTACAGGGACGGCGTCGTCGCGGCGGTCGGCAACACACCGCTGATCAAGCTGAAGCGAGCATCTGAGGAGACCGGCTGCACCATTCTCGGCAAAGCCGAATTCATGAACCCCGGCGGTTCGGTGAAGGACCGCGCGGCCCTCTTCATCATCCGCGACGCGGAGCAGCGCGGCCTGCTGCGTCCGGGCGGCACCATCGTCGAGGGCACGGCCGGCAATACGGGCATCGGCCTCGCCGTGGTCGGCAATGCGCTGGGCTACAGAACCGTCATCGTGATCCCCGATACCCAGAGCCAGGAGAAGAAGGACACGCTGCGCCTGCTCGGCGCAACCCTGGTCGAGGTGCCAGCTGTCCCCTACAAGAACCCCAACAACTACGTGAAGTATTCGGCCCGCCTCGCCGAGACGCTCGCCAAAACCGAACCCAACGGCGCGGTCTGGGCCAATCAGTTCGACAACGTCGCCAATCGCCAGGCCCACATCGAGACGACCGCCGAGGAGATCTGGACCGAGCTTGGCGGCCGGGTCGACGGTTTCGTTGCAGCGGTCGGCTCCGGCGGCACGCTCGCCGGCGTCTCGATGGGCCTCAAGGCCAAGCGAGTGGACATCCAGATCGCGCTCGCCGATCCGCCGGGCGCGGCGCTGCATGCCTACTACACGACCGGCACGCTCAAATCCGAAGGCTCCTCGATCACCGAAGGCATCGGCCAGGGCCGCATCACCGCCAACCTCGAGGGCGCCGTCATCGACCGCTCGCATCTCATTCCCGACGACGAGGCGGTTCGCATCGTCTTCCAGCTGCTCGAGGAGGAGGGCTTGTGCGTGGGGTCATCGAGCGGCGTCAACGTCGCCGGAGCCATCCGCCTTGCCAAAGATCTCGGGCCTGGCAAGACCATCGTGACGATCCTGTGCGACTACGGCACCCGCTACCAGTCGAAGCTCTTCAACCCCGAGTTCCTGCGCTCGAAGAATTTGCCCGTGCCCAACTGGCTCGCCAATCCCCCGCCCGCGCCGCCAAGCGTGTTGGTTGATCCAGAGAAGGCTTGACCCCATGACCGATCAACTCTACCGCGCCGACGCCTATACCCGCGAAACCACCGCCAAAGTCCTCGCCGTCAACGAGCGCGGCGGCATCGTCCTTGACCGCACCATCTTCTACGCGTCCGCCGGCGGCCAGCCGGGCGACCGTGGCGTCCTGCGCTTCGACGGGGTGACATGCCCCATCACCACCACTGTCTACGATGCCGCCGACAAGTCGCAGATCGTCCATGTCGCGGCCGAAGGCGCGCTGCTGCCGCCGGTCGGCGCATCGGTGACCGCCGCCCTCGACTGGGACACGCGTTACCGTTTGATGCGCATGCACACGGCATTACACCTGGTTTGCGGCCTGTTGAGATTCCCGGTCACGGGCGGTCAGATCGGCGCCGACGAAAGCCGTCTCGATTTCGACATCCAGGATGCCACGGTCGACAAGGGCGAACTCAGCGAGGCGCTGAATGCCATCGTGGCCGTCGACTCCCCCGTCTCCGAGCGCTGGATCAACGACGCCGAGCTCGACGCCAATCCGGGCCTCGTGCGCACGCTTTCCGTTTCCCCGCCGCGCGGTTCCGGCAAGATCCGCCTCGTCCTCATCGGCGACGCCGGCGACGAGTTCGACATCCAGCCCTGCGGCGGCACGCACGTGAAGCGCACGAGCGAGATCGGCCGCCTGATCGTCACCAAGATCGAGAAGAAGGGCAAGATCAATCGCCGCTTCCGCATCGCCTTCGCCTGACTCATGTCCCCCTGCTAGCCGACGTCGAGCGCGAGGGGACTGTACGCCCGCCGCCGCGGCTGTATACTCGGGGCGCGCGACTACGACGATCTGGTCTCGAGGAGCAACGCGATGGCCCAGGATCTCTCTCTCGCCTCACAAGCGCCCGGCGTCGACGCGCCGCCCATCACTCAGATCGAGATCGACCAGCGCGTGTTCGATCTCTACGACGAGTATTGCCATGGCCGCATGGACCGCCGCGAGTTCCTGGCCAAATCCGCAGCCGTCACCGTCGGCGGCCTTGCCATGGCGCAGGCGCTGCTGCCCCGCTACGCCCGGGCGCAGACCATTTCCTTCACCGACGCACGGATCAAGGCGCGCTATGTGAGCTATCCCTCGCCCGGCGGCACCTCGGGCACCATGCGCGGGTACCTGGTGCAGCCCGCCGGCAATGGGCCGTTCCCGAGCGTGCTGGTGATCCACGAGAACCGCGGCCTCAACCCGTACATCGAGGACGTGGCGCGGCGTGCGGCCACGGATGGCTTCCTGGCGCTGGCGCCGGACGGGCTGTCGCCGGTCGGCGGCTATCCCGGCAACGACGACGACGGGCGCACGCTGCAGGCGGGCCTCGATCAGGCGAAGTTGCGAACCGACATGCTGAACAGCGCGCGCTATCTCAAGTCGCATGCGCTCTCGTCGGGCAAGCTCGGCGTCACCGGTTTCTGCTGGGGCGGGACCGCGACCAACTTCCTCGCCGTGACGCTCGGCGCCGACATGCAGGCAGGCGTGCCGTTCTATGGCGCGGCGGCCGAAACCGCGGGCGTGCCATCGATCAAGGCGGCGATGCTCATCCACTACGCGGAGAACGACGAGCGCATCAATGCGATGCGCGCGGGCTACGATGCAGCGATGACGGCGGCCAAGGTCATGCACGAGTCGCACGTCTATCCGGGCACCCAGCACGGCTTCCACAACAACTCCACCCCGCGCTTCAACGAGGCGGCGGCGAAGCTTGCCTGGGACCGGACCATCGCCCACTTCAAAAAGCATCTCTCGTGAGGCTGCGCCGGCGCGGCTTGGCTATTGCGTCGGTGTGTCGAAGCCGACCTCGGTTGCGAGTTCGGCCGCAGCCTTGGCGTGGCTGACGATGTCGGCGAATGGCAAAGGATCCGCCTTGAACGGCCCCCAGGCCCCAAGATGCGGCGCCGGCTCGTAGTTGGTGACGGCTGGATACTCGGCGTTCGAGAAGACGTAGATCCGCTGGCCCATGGCGGTGCCGAGGAACTCCATCAGCCGCAACGCGTTCTCGCGGTTCGCGGGCTTCGCCCCGAGCGCTATCCCTGAGATGTTGACGTGCACCCCGCGCCCGGCCGAGTTCGGGAATATCAGCTTCACCGACTGTGCCCAGGCGCGGTGGTCGGCGGGTGCGCTCGGCACCATCATGCGCCCCAGATAGTGACTGTTGACCACCGCGAGATCGCACACGCCCTCGTGCAGGCCGCGGATCTGGTCCCGGTCCCCGCCCTCGGGCTTGCGAGCGAGATTGGCCTTCACGCCGGCCAGCCAGTCGCGCGTCTTGTCCCGGCCCTGATGCGCGATCATCGAGGCGACGAGCGCGACGTTGTAGGGATGGGTGCCAGATCGCAGACACACCCGCCCGCGCCATTTCGGATCGGCGAGGTCCTCGTAGCTGATCGTGTCGGCGGGCACCCGGTCCTTCGCCGCGATAATGACGCGGATGCGCCGGCTGAGCGCGTACCAGTGGCCGTCCTTGTCCTTCATCTCAAGCGGCAGCGATTGGATGAGACTCGCGACGCTCGAGGGCTGGGTCACGCCTGCGGACTTCGCCGCCATCAGCTGCTCGACATCGTTGCCGAGGAAGACGTCGTACGCGCTGTTTGGCAGATCGGCCTTCATGCGGTCGACCACGCCCTTGGGGACGTGGACATAGTTCACCCTGATGCCGGTGGTCCACTGGAAGGTCGCGAAGATGCCGCCGACGAGCGACGGATCGCGCTCCGAGTAGACGGTCACCGTGCCCCCGGCCCCGGACGCGCCCTGTGCCAGCGCCGACCCGGACACAGCCACCGTCGCGAGAGCGAGACCTACCACCATGCAGACCACGCGCATGAAACATGTCCTCTCGCTCGATCGCGGCAATGTCAGCGGCCGGAGCGCTGCTGCTGGGGAAGGGGTGTGAAGCGGGCGCCGGCGGCGAGCGGGACGTCGCACTCGGCTGGTTGGATCTGGCCGTTCGCCCGGACGACGAAGCCGCGCGAGATGGTGATGCTGCGGAAGGCGACGCGGGCATGCTCGCCGGCGCCGCATGCGGCGCCGGACGGCACCTCGCCGCGGCTCGCGTAATCGACCAGCACCTGCACCGTGCCGCGCGGCTGGCTGTCCTCACGGAAGAACGTGTAGACCTCGAGCTTGTCGCCTTGCCCCTGACCGGCGTCTGCGCGGCTCAAGAAGCCGCGCCCCTGACGCGTCGAGCGCACGAGGTCGCGGGCGGCCGATGCCGACGATGGCGCCGATGCCCAGACATGGCCCGGCTGGCTGGCCGTCGATCCATGCTCGAAGACGTGCAGGTCGAGATCGACTGGCGCCGACCAGATGATCGCCACCTTGTCGACGCGGTCGAGATCGTTGCCGCGCGCCGCGATCTGCCATCGCGTGGAGTCGCCGAACGCCACCTCGACGGGAGCCGCGCCGGCGAACAGATCGAGCGTGGTCTCGAGGCGGCCCGTGCCATCGAGTTGCCGGGCGAGCGTGATGCCGCCGTAGCCGAGCGACACGGATTGCCCCGCGCGGCACGCCGAGGCGACACGCAGCAGCATGCGGCCGCCGTCGAGCGGTTCGCCCGCGATCTCGGGCGACGGACACGTCGAGGCCGCCTGAGGAAGTTGCGCGGCAGCGGGCTCGGGTCGAGCCGGGCCCTGCAGCGGGCGTTGATCCTCGAAGGAGGGGGCTTTCTTCAGGGGCGGGGCTTGCTCGACCAGCGCGCGGCGGTCGGCGAACTGCGGCACCGGCGGCGGAACAAGCGGCGGCGGCGCCGTCGCGACGATCGGCCGGGCGTCCTGGAACGTGACCGGAGGCAGTTTCGGTGCCGCCGGTGTCGGTGGCTTTGGCGCGAGGGGGGGCGGCACCACGGCTGCTTGCCCCTTGGGGACGACGACGGCGGACGGTGCCTCGCGCGGTGGCGCCGGCGCCGGCAGTGGCGACGTCGGTCGCTCCGCGACGGCAGGGAGTGCGGGAGGCTTCGCAATCGGCTTGATCGCGACAGGCGCTGCAGGCGGCGCGACCGGTTGTCCGATCTCCGGGGGCGGACGCGTACTGTCGATCTGCGGCAGCCGCACGGGCGCGGGCGACGCCTCCGCCGTCAACCCCGGCGCATCAGTCGGACGCGGGTCGGCCTTTGTCACCGGCGTGTCCGGCTGCTCGACGGCAGTGACGGTGCGCTGCGCCGCCGATCTGGCGCGGATCCCTGCATAGACCGCGAAGCCCAGAACCAACACGCCAACGGTCAACGCCAGAAGTGACTTCGGCACCGCCATAGAGTTCAAGTCCCTCGATTGTCCGATGTCATGACCTGACGCGCGCGATCGCGTCGTCGATGCCCGGGCAACCGCCCGCCTGCTTGGAGCGCTCGTACCAGGTCAACGCGAGGCGGCGGTCCACTGCCCCCACGATGCCGTTCTCGTGCAGCGTGCCGAGGAAGCACATGGCGACCGGGTCGCCGAACGCGCTGGCAAGCTCCCAGGCCTGCCGGGCCTTGCCGAAATCGAAGTTACGGTTCGAGCTGTCGGCAAGCGCGGAGCCGAGCTGCGTCAAGGCGCGACGCGTGCGCTCGTCGTTGCCGATCGTCTGGACGTACCGGCGCAGCCAGTAGGCGCCCTCCTCCGTGTCGCGCGGCGCGCCGGGGGTATTGAACGCCGCATGGGCATGTTCGAGTGCCTTCTGCCCGCTCATGTCGCGCCCGGCGATGCCCCGCGGCGAAGCGGTGCCTGCCGCAAGCAGGTCGTAGATCGATCCGTCAGCGACCGCGTCCGGCGGGCGCGGCGCAGCGATTGCCGCGGTCGGTGTCGCTGGCGCGGTCACAGTCGGCGCGACGCTCGGCGCGATGGTCATAGGCCGGTTGCCGGGCAGGCCACCCGTCACCAGCCAGACGAGGCCGAGCACCGCAATGGCGCTCGCGACAGCGGCCCCGAGCGGCGACGTCGGCAGCAGTGCAGGGCGCTGCCGGTGCTCGCCCGGTGCCGTCCGCTGCAGTTTGCCGCCGCGGGCATGCGGGTAGAACACGACGTAGTCTTCGCGCTCGGCCTCGTCGGGTCGCGCGTCGCCGTGCGGGCTCGAGCCTAGCGGAGGGTTCGTCGTCATCGGCGGGATCTCCTCCGGCGCAAATTCCGGCTGATGGGAGCGAGGCAACTCGGATGTGATGCTGTGGGCTACGATCGGCGCTGGTGTCTTGGCTGGTTCTGGAGCCTTGGAGACCGGCCTCGTAGCGCGGGCGGCGATTCGCGCAGGAAGCGATGCTGCGGCAGGCGTCGGACGTGGAGGCTCGGCAGAACGCGACGGCTCACTTGGTGCGGCAACGGGTGCTACCCCGTTGCGCGGCGCTGTGCCGACCCGACGGGCTATGTGAGACGTGCGCCGCGGGCGGGCCACCGGTACGATCGACGGCCAGATCATCTCTGAGCGAAGACCGTGACCGGGCAGCTCGATCTCCACGATCGAGCCGGCCTGCAGCGCGGGATGCTCGGTAACGAGCGGGCCGATCACGATTTCGCTGCCGCCGTCGACCTGGCGCACGGCGATAGCTGCGTGCGGCTCCATCAGATACGTAATGCTGTCATCAGCCAAGTCGGCATCGAGCGGCCGCAGCTTGAACAGCACCGGCGCCTCGAGGTCGGTCAGTCCGGCGATGAGAACGACGGCATGGCCGCCCTCGGGGCGACTGTCGTCGTAGCGTGCATCGACATCGAAGCTCGGCATCTGCAACGAGTTCCTGGCGTCCGAGGCGTGCTTCGGTGCACGGCATCTCGACCCGCGCATTGTGCCCGAGGCGCGCGCATTGCGACATGACGCCCTGCCGGCAACCTTAATTCGAGGCGGTCATAGCCCAACGACTGCGGGTCATGACACGATTGTGCCTGCATTCCTTTCGGACGCGGAGCATCCAGCCGACATGGACGACGGACCGATCAGCCATGGCCTTCGTCCGCGCGCCGTCGGCCGGCATGCCTGCGAGCTGCCGTCGGGCGGCCGCCAGCTGCTGGTCTCCAGCATCGCCGGCGTGCGCGCCGACGGCACCATCGAGAAAGGGCTGCGCGCGCAACTCGAGCGGATGTTCCAGAACCTGATCGAGACCACCGAGCTGGCCGGCTACAGCCGCGAGCAGATCGCGCGCATCGCGGTGGTCGTCACCGAGCCTGGCCGGTTCGCGCTCTACCAGGAGGTCAAGGCGCGCATGTTGCCCGGGCTCGCCTGTCTCGACAGCTACCGGCAGGTCGCAGGCCTGTCGTCCCCGAGCCTGTTGTGCGAAGTCGACGCGGAGATCGTTGCATCATGAGCAGACTGGATCATTGCGCGGCCCACGGCTGCCGGTTCGAGGTGAAGGAGTCCCTATCCATGCGCCACCTGAAGACGGCCCGCGCCGCCCTGTTTGCAAGTCTCGGGCTCGGGCTTGTGGCATTTCCCGCATCCGCGCAATCGATGCAGGTCTATTCGGGAGACACGGCGTGGCTGCTGACCGCCACCACCCTCGTGCTGCTGATGACCATTCCGGGCCTTGCGCTGTTCTACGGCGGGCTCGTGCGCACGAAGAACGCGCTCTCGATGCTGACGCAGGTGTTCGCCGTCGTCTGCGTCGCGGCGATCATCTGGATGCTGGTCGGCTACAGCCTGACGTTCACGGCCGGGACGCTGCCAGGCTTCGTCGGCGGCTTCTCGAAGGCCTTCCTCAAGGGGGTCGGACCCGAGTCGGCGATCGCCACGACGACGACTGGGGTCGCTGTTCCCGAGTATGCCTACATCGCGTTCCAGATGGCGTTCGCCTGTATCACGCCGGCGATCATCGTCGGCGCGCTGGCCGAACGCATGCGGTTCACGGCAACGCTGCTGTTTGCCGCGCTGTGGATCCTGCTCGTCTACATTCCGGTCGCCCACATGGCGTGGTTCCGCGTGGCGCCCGACGCGATCGCGGAGGCGACGCGCCAAGTCCTGGCGGCGGCACCCGGCGAGCCGCGGCGCATGGCCGAGTTCGCGCTTGCCCAGCTGCAGTCGAGTGCGGGTCTGTTCCAGCAATGGGGCACGCTCGATTACGCGGGCGGCACGGTGGTGCACATCACCACGGGCGTTGCCGGCCTCGTCGGCGCAGTGATGCTCGGCAAGCGGGTCGGCTACGGCCGCGACTCGATGGCGCCGCACAACCTGACGCTGACCATCACGGGTGCGGCGCTGCTGTGGGTGGGCTGGCTCGGCTTCAACTCGGGCTCGGCGCTGCGGGCAGACGGCATCGCCGCGCTGGCGCTGCTCAACACCATGCTCGCGCCGGCCGCGGGCGCGCTGGCCTGGATGTTGGTCGAGACCTTCGTGCGCGGCAAGCCGTCGGCGCTGGGCCTCGTCTCGGGCGTGCTGGCCGGCCTCGTCGGCATGTCGCCGACAGCAGGTTACGTCGGGCCCGCGGGTGCGATTGCGATCGGCCTCGTCGCCGGCGTGATGTGCTTCCTGTTCGTGACGGCCGTGAAGAGCCGCTACGAATACGACGATTCACTCGACGTGTTCGGCATCCACTGCGTCGCGGGACTCGTCGGCACGCTGCTGCTCGCGGTGCTCGCGAGCCCCGCATTCGGTGGCTTCGGCATGGTGGAGCAGGCCAAAGGCGGCCACGTCGTCGGCGGCTACGACATCGGCTTCCAGGTCGCCGCACAGCTGAAGGCCGTTGTGATCACGGTGGTGTGGTCCGCGATCGTGTCGTCGCAGCTGTTCCGCATCGTCGACGTGCTGGTCGGCCTGCGCCCGGAGGAGGACGAGGAGGACCAGGGCCTCGACATCGTCGATCACGGCGAGCGGGCGTACAATTACTGAGCCAGCATTGGGGCCAGACCTTCGGGTCAGCATTGGGGTCAGACCTTCGGGTCAGACCCTGCTGCACGGCAGCTCACTCGAGCTTTCCCGCCGCGTCGCGCAGCGCGAACTTCTGGACCTTGCCGGTCGAGGTTTTGGGCAGCGGCCCGAACACCACGGTGCGCGGAACCTTGAAGCGGGCCATGTGCTCGCGGCAGTAAGCGACAATCTCATCCGCGCTCACGGCCCTGGCACCTGGCTTCAGCGTCACGAACGCGCACGGCGTCTCGCCCCATTTCTCGTCGGGGCGCGCCACCACCGCTGCCTCCATCACCTCGGGGTGGCGGAACAGCACTTCCTCGACCTCGAGCGAGGAGATGTTCTCGCCGCCCGAGATGATGATGTCCTTCGACCGGTCCTTCACCTCGACGGTGCCGTCGGCGTGCCAGGCGGCGAGGTCGCCCGACCGGTAGAGCCCGCCGGAAAACGCCTCCGCCGTCGCCGCCTCGTTCTTCAGATAGCCCTTCATCACCGTATTGCCGCGCAACATGATCTCGCCGATCGATTTCCCGTCGCGAGGCAGAAGTGCAAGCGTCTCCGGATCGCGAACCGACATGTCCTCGATGGCAACGATCGAAATGCCCTGACGCGCCATGTTGGTGTAGCGCGCGGTCGTATCGCCGGTATCCCAAGCGCTGTCATGCGCGCAGTAGGTCGACGGCCCGAAACTTTCCGTGGTGCCGTAGAGATGCAGCACCTCGAAGCCCATCGCCTCCATGCGCTGAATGACGATCGCTGGAGGCGCGGCCCCGCCGGTCGCGACCTTCGGCCGGACGGCAAGCGCGCGCTTGTCGCCGTCGGGCGCATGCACCAGCATGTTGAGCACGATCGGCGCCCCGCACATGTGGGTGACGCGATGCTGCGCGCACAGATCGAAGATGCGCTTGGGCTCGACCTTTCTGAGGCACACATGGGTGCCGCCGGCCGCCGTCACCGCCCAGACGAACGTCCAGCCCGAGCAATGGAACATCGGCAGCGTCCACAGATACCGGCTCTCGTGGTCGAGCTTGAACGTGAAAGCGTTGGACAGCGCACCGAGGTAGGCGGCGCGATGACTGTGGACGGCGC
>JANOJW010000398.1:0-10909 GCA_031418955.1 Hyphomicrobiales bacterium
GCCCACAACCTCACGAAGCTCTTCCAGGGGCGGATTCCGTCTGCCGCCCAGAATGGAGCCCACACAGCTGCCGCAGCGGCACTTTGAAGGGCAAACATGCCCTTCCGCGCCCTCATTGACGTCACGATCCGTCATCGCCAAGATAAAGTGGACAGGCTCCTAGCAGGGTTCCGCGTGGGCGCCGACGCAAGGAAGTCCGCCCATGTCCGCCCCGCGTCCGGGTGCGGATACGGCGGACAAGGCGGGATGGGCCAGGGGCTGCCGTCACGACGAAACTCGCGTTGGTCATCCTCGGGCTTGTCCCGAGGACCCATGGTGCAGCAATCGTCAAGTCTGACGGTGGATCACCATGATGCCGGGATTCCTGATAATTTCGGGCATTCTCGGCCACCTGCGCTCACAAATTCATCGTCTTGAGCACGTTGAGAAATAGGTCCTCGGGACAGGCCCGAGGATGACTACCGTTAAGTTGTGATCCGACCGCATCGGGGCACTACCGGCCGATGCTGCCGCTCGCTTCGTTGCTGCACAAGCATGGGAAGCCGACGCGACGGGAGGTACAGCGTTGGCGCGGTTGACGTGACGGCGTCCCTCACGTCACGCCCGGCAGACTCGTCGGGACCGGCTCGCCGCGCAGGAACGGCTCGACGAGCGCCATGAACGTCGGCAACTGGTCATGGTGCACCCAGTGCCCGGCGCCCGCGATCGACACGACGGAGGCGTCACGGAAATGGCTGACGCGTCCGTCGCCTCGCGGATCGGACGCCCAGCTCTCCTTGCCGTAGACGAGCAGCGCTGGGCACGCCACGTTGCCCCACAGCGCCTCGATGTCGGCTTGCGCCATATCGTAGGGCAGCCAGACCCGAACGAAGTTGTCGAACTTCCAGGTGAAGGTGCCATCCTCGTTCTGGGCCACACCGTGCTCGGTCAGATGGCGCGCCTGGGCCGCGGAGAGATGCTTGTTCTGCTCCTGCATCCGAGCGAGCGCCTCCTCGATCGACTTGTAGCGGCGCGGCAGGCGGCCTGAGGCCACGCGCTGGTTCTCGATCCAATCGCGCATGCGCGTGGCCATGGGTTTGCCCTCGGTCTCGGCCTGTGATTTCGGCGACCGGCCGAGGCCCTCGATGGCGACGAGACGGCGCACGCTCTCGGGGAAAACGCCGGCATAGCGAACGGTGATGGCGCCGCCGAGCGAGTGCCCCACGATCGTCACGGGCCCAAGCTTCAACTGATGGACGAGCTGGGCCAGATCATAGACGTAAGCCGCCATCGAATAGTTGGCGCTTTTTGACCATTCGCTGTCGCCATGGCCACGCAGATCCGGCGCGATGATGTGCCAGTCACTTCGCAGGCGCTCGACCACCCAGTCCCAATTGCGGCAGTGATCGCGCCCGCCGTGCACGAGCAACAAGGGCGGGGCGTCAGGATTGCCCCAGTCGACGTAGTGCAATCGCAGGCGCTGCGAGTAGTAGGTGCGGGACGTCGGGCCTGAGCTGGTGAGTGACATGAGGTTCTGCCGGTGGATGCGTCTTGCGCCAGTGTAGACTTGGGCGGGTCCACGCGCGACCCTGCGTGCGGCGATCTGCCAAATCCAGGAGACACAGCGATGAAAGAACTCGGCCACGGACTGTACTGGCAGGACATGAAGGTCGGCAATCGCTACAAGACGTTCGGCCGGACTATCACCGAGACCGACATCGTCAACTTCATCTCGTGCACCGGCATGCTCGAGCTGCTCTTCACCAACGCGGTCTATCGGGAAACGGAGAGCGCGATCAAGGGCCGCCTCTCGCCCGGCGCGCTGGTGTTCTCGATCGCCGAGGGTCTGGTGATCGCCGGCACCATCCAGGGAACCGGAATGGCGTTCTTAGGGATGGACCTCGAAATCAAGGGCCCGACGTTCGCCGGCGACACCATCCATGTCGAGGTGGAGGTGATCGAGAGCCGGGAAAGCTCGAAGGGTGGCCGCGGCCTCGTGAAAACGCGCAATTCAGTCATTAACCAGAAGAATCAGACGGTTATGTTGTATGCGCCCGTTCGCATGATGAAGAGCCGCCCGGGCTGAACCGGCCCGTTTGCCTAAATGCAGGAAAACCAGGGGGTTGCCAGGCGTCGCGGATTGCAACCCCCGCGGAAACCGGCTACGTTCAACTAGTCGGCGGAGTGTGCGTCTCGTCATGAGTTTCCGCTCAAGGAGTGTATCATGCGGCGTCAACGGACTCGAACTTATCTGGCGTCGTTCGGTTATGGTGTTGCCATTGCATCGGTCACGGCTGGCTCTTTGGTCGGCGTGCACATGTTGATAGCCCCGCCTGCACCGGACTCCGACGGAGCCGAGGCAGTCAATCAGCAGGCTCGGATCGCGGGCGTGGATCAGCGTCAGACGCCTGCGCCCGGTATCGAGCGGTGGGCAAAGCCAACCCAAGCACCCGAGGCCGTTGTCAAAGCGCCGAGCGCGCCGACCCTCGTTTCGCGCCCCGCCCCCGTGTCGTCGGGCGAGGCGCATCGCTCGCTGACGCGCGGCATCCAACGCGAGCTTGCGCGCGTTGGATGTTTCGCTGGCGAGGTCGACGGTGAGTGGACCGCAACCACGCGGGCCGCGATGACGACATTCAACGAGACCATTCGCGTGCAGCTCCCGGTAACCGGACCGGACTACATTCTGCTGACGCTGCTGCAGGGACATACGACGCGAGCCTGCGGGAGCGATCCCGCAATTCACGCCAAAGCCCCGGCGCCGCGACCGGCACCGCGCGTGACTTCACCGGCGCGTCCCGAGCCCGCTCCCGTGGCCATTGTCGAGGTGCCACGGCCGGCTCCGGTTGCCGTCGCGCAGCCGAAGTCGACGAGCATGCCGAAGCCCGAATTCCCAACCGCCGTTGCCGCGGATCAAGCGCAACCCGCGCCGTCGCAGATTCCGACGGCCGCATTTGCGCCGGTGGCGCCGCTACCGGGCCGCATGGCGGTTGGCGCTCCGCCGGCACTTGTCGAGCCGCCACGGGCCGCCGAGCCGGCAAGGCTGACGCCGCCCCGCATCGTCACGCCGCCGCAACCAGCCGTGAGGCCGGCTCGTTCAACCCCGGTCGCAGCTCCTGCCCCCGCTCCGCGTCGCGATGCGCCACGCTACGGCAATCCGACGCGCACAATCTTCAACGACATGAGCCGCAACGCGCCGTGACATCGGTGTGAGTAATCATCACGCCGCGCTCGGGCCCGATGGTCTCTCAGGCGCTGCTGGTCTGCCGCCGCCAGTCCTCGAACACGAGGATTGGCCACAGCGCATACTGCCAGTTGCGCCGCCCAGACAGGTGCTCATCCCAGTGACGCCGCACGATGCGCGCGTCGAACAGGCCGCCTGCGCCAAGCGCGCGCTCGTCGAGCAGGCTTTCGGCCCAATCCTGCATGGGGCCACGCAGCCAGTCGCGGATCGGCAGGCTGAACCCCGATTTCGGTCGTTCGAGCATGGCGCGGGGCATATGGCGGTGCGCGACCTCGCGCAGCAGCCATTTCATCGTGCCGCCGCGCATCTTCATGGCCGGCGGCAGCGACCAGGCGAAGGCGATCAGGCGGTGATCGAGCAAGGGCGCGCGCGCTTCCAGCGAGACGGCCATGGTCGCGCGATCGACCTTGGTCAGAATGTCGCCCGGCAGGTATGTCAGTGTGTCGAGGTACTGCATCTCCTCGGCAAAGCCGGCGAGTGCTGTGGCCGGTAACGGCGGCATCATTTCTGACGATTGGGCCTCCGACGATGGCTGCTCGCCAAGCACCATGCTGTGGGGCTCCAGGCTGACGCTCGTCACCATCCGATAGAAGTCCTGGCGCGACATGCCGAGCAGATTGGCGATCTTGTGCGCCTTGTCGCCGGCATAGCGCGGCCGCATGCGGGCGGGCAGCGCATCAGCTATTCGATCCCACGCCGCCGGCGACACGGTGCGGATGCCGGACCCCGCCCAGCGCCGCGGCATTGCCGGCATCCAGGCCAGCCATCGCGCAAATGCCTCGCCGTTGGCATAGCGGTTGTAGCCGGCGAACACCTCGTCGCCGCCGTCGCCAGAGAGCGCCACCGTCACCTGTTCGCGCGCCAGCTTCGCGACGAGATAGGTCGGGATCTGCGAGCTGTCGGCGAACGGCTCGTCGTAGAGGCGCGGCAGCTCGCCGATCACGGACTGCGCCTCCCGCGCGCTGACGATGAACTCGGTGTGGTCGGTTCGCAAGTGTCGGGCGACCGCCGCCGCATGCGCCGACTCGTCGAACTCCTTGTCCTCGAACCCGATCGAGAAGGTGCGAACAGGTGAGGCCGAATGCTGCTGCATCAGCGCGACGACAGTGGAGGAATCATATCCCCCCGACAAAAACGCGCCGAGCGGCACGTCCGAGACCATGCGCCGCCGCGTGGCGTCGGAGAGCAACGCTTCGAGGGCAGCGACGGCCTCGGCATCGCTGCCGCGAAAGGGCGAGCGCCGCGCCGCGGCGACTGTCTCAGCCAGCGTCCAGTACGGCGCCATCGACGGCTCGGCGGCCGGACGCACCGTCAGGATCATTCCGGGCGGCAATTGGTGGACGCCCTCGTACACGGTGTTGGGGTGTAGGTAGTAGCCCGTGCGCACGTAGCCGACGAGCGCACGCCGGTCGATGCGCGCCTCGAATGCGGGATGGGCCTTGAGCGCGCGCAGCTCCGACCCGAACAGCAGGTGGCCGTTCTGGATGCTCCAATAGAGCGGCTTCTTGCCGACGCGATCTCGCACGAGCGACAAGACGCGCGTCTGCCGATCAAAGTAGGCGATCGCGAACATGCCGAGCGCACGGCGGATCGCCGCCTCGAGACCGATCCTCTCAGCCAGTTCGAGCAGGATCTCGGTGTCGGAATGCCCACGCAGCCGGTCGCCGACGTCGCCGAGTTCGGACTTTAGCTCAGCCGCGTTGTACAGCTCGCCGTTGTAGCAGATCACGGTGCGGCCCGAGGCCGAAACCATCGGCTGGGCGCCAGCCGGCGACAGGTCGATGATCGACAGGCGGCGATGGCCGAACGCCAGACCCGCCGCCGCATCCACCCAGGTGCTGCCTTGATCAGGGCCGCGATGGCGCACCGCGTCGGCCATGGCCCGAGCGCGGCGCTCGAGCTCGTCGGGCGCCGTGCGGCCATTCAGATCGATGAAACCGGCAATGCCGCACATTGTGGCTGGAGCCTCCGCGGGTATGGATATCCGCTCTCGACGGTTCTGCCCATGCGACAGTGCCGCAGATCGCCGGGCTGGACAGGCGCGGCTGTGACGTGATCGATGCCGCGACCCACCATATGGCCGGACCTCGACGCCAGCATGCCGCAGCGCATCGCCTACATCGTGACCGAGGACTGGTACTTCCTCTCGCACCGCTTGCCGATGGCGCGCGCGGCCCGCGCCGCCGGGTTCGACGTGCATGTCCTCTGCCGCGTCGACGCTGGCGCCGAGGCGATTCGATCCGAAGGTTTTACGCTGCACCCGCTCGGCTGGTCGCGGGGCAGCGTCTCACCCGCCGGCAATGCGCGGGCGGTCGCCGAGATCGCGGGCGTGCTGGGACGGATCAGGCCCGATATCGTGCACAACATCGCCATGAAGCCCGCGCTGCTGGGCTCGCTCGCGGCGTTGCGGCGGCCCGCAACAGCGGTGGTCAGCAGCATCACCGGGGTCGGCTCGGCGTTTCTGTCAGGCTCCCTCGAAGGCCGCATCGCGCGGGCCGCACTTGGCCGGTCGCTGACGCTGCTGCTCAATCGCGCGCGGGCCCGCGCCATCGTGCAGAACCCCGACGACGCCGCCATGCTCGAAGGTCTCGGCGTCCGACCCGGCAACATCGCGCTCATTGCGGGATCGGGCGTCGATACTGAGATCCTGCGCCCCTCGCCCGAGCCGCCGCTGCCCGTTCGCGCGGCGTTCGTCGGGCGCATGCTCGAGGACAAGGGCGTGCGCACGCTGATCGCCGCGCATCGGCTGCTGCGCCAGCGCGGCGTGCCGCTCGAACTCGTGCTCGCCGGCGAGCCGGACCCCGAGAACCCCACCTCGATCGCGCGTGACGAACTCGCGCGCTGGGCCAACGAGCCGGGCGTCACCTGGGCTGGCCACGTCACGGATATCGCCGCGCTTTGGCTGAGCTGCCACATCGCCGTGCTGCCGTCACGCCGCGAGGGTTTGCCCAAGAGCCTGCTCGAGGCGGCAGCGGCCGGCCGGCCCATGGTTGCGAGCGATGTGCCCGGATGCCGCGAGATCGTGCGTCACGACGAGACCGGCCTGCTGGCGCGTGTCGGGAACCCCGAGGCCTTCGCCGCAGCGCTGACGCGGCTGGCGGGCGACGCCGCACTCCGCTCGCGCCTTGGAGACGCCGCCCGAAATCTCGCCGTGACGCGCTTCTCTGCCAGGGCAGTCGGGGAGCAAACCGTCGCGCTGTACCAAAGCTTGCTGCCGAGGACAGAAATGGGGACAGTTTGAATTTCCAACGCAAAATAGGGACAGTTTGAATTTCCATCTCCGAAGCGTCGAGCGGAAATTCAAACTGTCCCTATTTTGCGCGCCGTCGAGGGTGGAGTCCGGCACGACGACCGCGCAACCTCGCGTGCCCCGCGACCGTTCGGACGCAGGGTGGGGCACTCGCGGGTCGTCGCCGTCCCCGTGAGGGGTGTGGAGCAGCGGGCCGCTCAATCGGGGTAACGTGCTGGATGCCGCGCTGGCTCCACACGGCGCAAGGCTCGCTGAGAGTGTGCCCACCCGCCCATTGACCGGCGGATGTTGTCGAGCCTCAGAGGGCCTTTGGGAGGCGGACCCTGATCTCGGCGGCAACTCCCTTGCGGGTCGCGCATCCCCACCACCCAGACGACCAGCTCGAGCCTGAGCCCCTCAGCGGTGGAGACGAGCGCATGATACGCCCGCTCAACCCCGTGGGCATAAGTTTCGCGACACCGATCAGCAGCGAGCGTTAACGGCGGGGATAGATCGCCGCTCGGCGCCGGTGTCAGATATCCGACCAACACCCTCCCGGACGTGCACGAGCCTCAAATGTCGGGTGTCTGACACCTGGCTACGTCCGAACGCCCAACGTGACAACTTCGGGTCGCCCGCGTATTCAGCACGGACACTCTGGCGACACGGACAGCACGATGAGCGACCTTTCCATCGGCCACGACTTTCCCGCCGCAACCGAGGCTGCATGGCGCGCGCTCGTCGAGAAGGCGCTGAAGGGCGGCGACTTCGAGAAGCGGCTGGTTACGCGCACGGCCGACGGGATCGCCGTGCGTCCGCTCTATACGCGGAGCGACGCGCTGCCTGATGCGCCGTTGCCGGGCGCTGCTCCCCTCACCCGCGGCAGCACGACCGCGGTCGGGCCACAGCCCTGGGGAATCGCCCAGATCTACGCCGACGAGGATCCCAATCGCGCCAATGCCGCGATCCTCGACGATCTCGCAGGCGGCGTGTCGGCGCTGACGCTACAGTTCGCGTGCCCCGGCCAATTCGGACTGCCCTATCACGAGACGGACGTTAGCGCCGCGCTCGACGGCGTCCTGCTCGATGGCGCAAGCGTGACGTTGCGCGCCGGCGAATACACGACCGACGCCGCCGGCAGCCTGATGGCCCTGTGGCGTCGGGCCGGCCTCCCGCTCGCCCACTGCCGCGGCGCTTTCGACTACGACCCGCTGGCAACTCTTGCGGCCACTGGTGCACTGTATCACCCGCTCGACAAATCCATGGGCGTGGCAGCCGACCTCGTCGAGGCGACCGAGCCCTACGCACACGTCACCGCGCTGGCAGCCTCAGGTCCGGTCTGGCATGCGGGCGGTGCGAGCGAAGCGCAGGAGATCGCCGCCGTCCTCGCCTCGATCGTCGCGTATCTGCGGGCCTGCGAGCAAGCCGGCGTCACGCCCAGCGCCGCGCTGCCCCGGATCGCTGTGTCACTCGCCGTCGACACCGATCAGTTCCTCGGTATCGCCAAGTTGCGCGCGTGCCGGCAACTCGTCTGGCGCATCGCCGACGCCTGTGGCGCTGGTTCAGCTGCGGCTCGCGTTGCCGTCCGCGCCGAGACCTCGACCCGCATGATGATCCGCCGGGACCCCTGGGTGAACATGCTTCGCTCGACCATCGCCTGCACGGCGGCGGCGATGGGCGGGGCCAGCGAGATCATCGTGCTCCCCTTCACGCACGCGCTCGGCCGGCCCGACGCGTTCGCCCGGCGGATCGCGCGCAACGTGCATCACGTGCTGATGGAGGAGTCGGGCCTCGACCGCGTCGCCGATCCAGCCGGCGGCAGCTGGTATGTCGAAAGCCTGACCGCCAACCTCGCGCGCAAGTCGTGGGACATCTTTCAAGCGATCGAGGCCAAGGGCGGTCTCGGCGCCACGCTGGTGTCAGGCTACTGGCAAGCCGAGCTTGAGCGCAGCCGCGAAGCCCGCGCCAAGCTCGTCGCCACGGGTCGGCTCGAAATGACGGGGGCGTCGTCGTTCCCAAGGCTGGGCGATGACGGCGTCGCGACAGAGGCCTGGCCGAAGATCCTGCCGTCGGCAAACCTCAACGGCGTGCGCGTAACGCCACTGCAGATTGAGCGTGACGCAGAACCCTTCGAGCGCCTGCGCGATGCGGCCGATGCGCATGCCAAGCGGACCGGCGTAGCGCCGACCGTGTTCCTGGCGTCCCTCGGTCCGCAGGCTGTGCATGCCACCCGCTCGACGTGGATGGCGAATTTTCTGGCGGCTGGCGGCATCGACACGATCAAGACGGAGGGCTTCACGGAGACGCCGGCGCTGGGCCGCGCGTTCGCGGAATCGGGCACAGCGATCGCCTGCCTGTGCTCGTCGGACGCGGTCTACGGCGAGCTGGGTGAGGCGGCGGCCGGCGTTCTCACCCAGGCCGGCGCGCGTCACGTGCTCCTCGCCGGACGTCCGCGGGAGCAGGACGCAGCCCTGCGCGCGGCCGGCGTTGGTGAGTTCATTTTTGCCGGCGGCGATGCCGTCGCGACGCTCACTCGGTTGCATCGCCTGCTCGGCATCGGCTGACAACGCGACAGCGGCCGTTAACCCGTCAGATCCGCCGCAATCTTTGCCGCGACCTGTTCGACCACCATGGGCCGAACGATGTTGCGTGGCAGGACCGCGAAGACATCCTCGCCGGCAAGCCACCGCCGCTCGCTTTCAGGTGCGGCGAGCGCGATGACCAGCGCGGAGGACAGCTCGAAACTGTCGGTCGGCAAGTTTGCCGCACGCATCGCGCCCAGCAGCGCCACGTTGGCATTGCTCGCGTGCGCGAGATGCGCCGACGACACCTCGATGCGCCCATTCTGATCGCCGCGCCCTTCGAATTCCTCCAGGCACGCGTCGCGCGACAGCGACGTTGCCTGCCGACAGGTCAGCGGCCGCTCGCCATAGACGCTGCAGAGGCCGTCGACGAGCAGCGGACAGGGGAGCCGCGCACCGACGCGGGCCATCGGCGATACGCCCGCGAGGCGAGCCGAACGTAGAGCGATCGTTGCGGCATCGAGCCCGCGTGCGCGCCCCACGCGGACCGCCGCCGAGATCCGGAAGATCTCCGGCGGCAGCGCCCCGACGAAGGAATAGCAGCAGAAGGCGCAGCCCTTGGTGCAGGCGATGGCAACCGCCGACGGATGGCGTGTGAGCGACGCCTCGGCAAGGCCAGCAGCGATGGCTGCCGCCTCGCCCGCGCGGCGCGGGTTGTCTCGCTCCATCAGCTTGGCGTGCATGAGCCTCGCCACGTCCCGCATGGTCTCGCGTTTAGGCGACGCCGCGATGCCGGTGGTCGCGAGCGCCCGGCCCGATTTCAGCTGGTCGCGCGCGATACGGCGGCGCTGCTGGCGTGACATCTCGTCCGACATGCAGGGCCTCCCGTCCGCCGATTGTCCTGGGACAAGGCTGCTCGCCGCGCGGAGGCGCTGTCAACTGGGATCGGATCGCTCAGGAACAGCTGCCGCCGCCGAGCACGCAGAACTTGGCGCAGTTCGGATGACAGAGCTTGACGCGACCCTCGGTGAACATGCCGCCATCGGCCGCGGCCGCTGACGCAAGCGTCGTTCCCATCGCAAAGGTCGGCTCGTAGGGCAGCAGCGTGCACGGCACCACGTGGGCGTGGGGATCGCCCTTGCGCTTCACGATCATGCGGCTCGTCGCGCACATCTGGTCCTCCGGGCGCTTTCCCAGGATCGACCAGCACGCGGTGCTGATTTCGGGCACGTCCGTGCTGCCATCCATTTCGGGCAGCAACACGAGAGACTTCGGATCGCCAAGATTGATCTTCCAGCCGCGGGCGGCGATCAGTGTCGTGTATCCCCCCCGCGCCTCGGTCTCGTCCTCATGCCAGCACGTGCGGCCGGCGATCGAGATGTTGAACCCGTTGGCCGACAGCCAGTCGAGGCCGGCGAGGGTCTTGTCGAAGGTTTTCAGTCCCCGCTCGGCCTCGTGCAGGTCCTTCGTGTAATGATCGAGCGACACGCGCAGCCGCAGCCGCTCGCCGTGCTGCTCCTTGAGCATCAGCAGCCGCTGCTTGATCTTCGGCCGCTGCATGGGTTGCATGGCGTTGGTGAGCACCAGCACGTCGAAGCCGCGCACCAGTGTCAGCTCGAGAATGTCGAGAAACGCCGGGTTCATGAACGGCTCGCCGCCCGTGAACCCGATTTCCCGGGTGCCGAGGTTCTGATCGCGGATTTCATCCAGAAACGGCCGCACGTCCGCGAGCGTCAGATAGGCGAGGCGATCGTTGGTCGGGGTCGATTCGATGTAGCAGTTGAGGCAGGCAATGTTGCACAGCGTGCCCGTGTTGAACCACAGGGTCTCGAGCCGTGTCAGCCCGACGGTCGCCCGGGGCTCGCCCTTCAACGTCTTGTCGGGCAGCGCGAATTTGGCTGGGGTCCGGCCATGACCGCGGGCCGCGATCGTCGTATC
>JANOJW010000399.1:0-7201 GCA_031418955.1 Hyphomicrobiales bacterium
TCATCCCGATCCTCGGCGCGATCGTCGCCACACACGGGTCATAAGCTGGTTGCGCGAAAACTCACTTCCGCTCGTCACCAATTGGCTGGCCATCGGCGAGGCGTACCACTTGCTGAGCGATGACGCGGCAACGGCTCGAAAGCTGATCCGCTGGGTCACAGGTTCTATGCTTATCGACGAGCGAGCCTCGTCCGATGTGCCCCGCATCCTGGAGATCATGGAGAAATACGAGGATCTACCCGCCGACTTGACCGACGCAGCGCTGCTCGCCATGTGCGAGCGGCGGCAGATCCGTGAGATCGCAACGTTCGATTCCGACTTCGCGGTGTATCGCACCAAGACGCGCGCAACGCTGGTCAACGTGCTCGCATAACTGGTGGGAGCACGTCTTTGAGGCGGCGTCGCGCAGTGCTACGACACGAGCACCCTGTGGCCGAACCATTAGAATCCCGAGGTTTGCGATGACCGCCCCCAACTCCCTGCCCGTCTGGCGTTCGCTGCTGTTCGTGCCGGTCAACGTGCCGAAATTCGTCGAGACGGCGCACACGCGGGGCTCCGACGCGGTGATCCTCGACCTCGAGGACAGCGTGCCGCCGGCGGAGAAGGCCAACGCGCGGCAGCTGATCCAGGCGGCCGCGCCCAAGGTCTCGCAGTCGGGCCAGGATGTGGTGGTGCGCATCAACCAGCCGCTGGAACTCGCCGTGCGCGACATCGAAGCGGCGGTGTCGCCCGCGATCCATACGCTGATGCTGCCGAAGATCGACAGCGCCGGCCACGTGCGGCTGCTGGCGGAGTTGGTCGACCGCATCGAAACAGCGAAGGGCATGACCGTTGGACACACCCGGTTCATGGCGCTGATCGAGACGCCGGCGGCCTTCGCGCGCACCGAGGAGATTGCGGCAGCCCACCCGCGCTTGATCTCAGTGGGCCTCGGTTCGGAGGACTTCGCGATGGAGATCGGCGGCGAGCCGGCGACCGACGTGCTGTTCTACCCCAAGCAGCGCGTGGCCATTGCCGCGGTCGCCAACGGCCTGTTGCCGATGGGCGTGATCGGATCCGTCGCCGACTTCAAGGATCTCGATGGGTACCGGGCATCCGCGCGGCTCGCCCGCCGGCTCGGATTCCGCGGGTCGTCGTGCATCCATCCCAACCACGTGGCGATCCTCAACGAGGAGTTCGGCCCCAAACCCACAGAGATCGAGTGGGCCCGGCGCGTGATCGAGATCTACGACAAAGCCAAGGCCGAGGGTCGCGCCTCGGTCCAGCTCGACGGAAAGATGATCGACATCCCGATCGTCGTGCGGGCCGAGCGCGTGCTGGAGCAGGCCGATCGTATCGCCGAGCGCACCCGCCGGCTGGGCCGCGGCTGAGGCTTAGAGCGGCTGTGGCTCAGAGCGGCTTGCGAGGCGGGCCGCCCTCGTGCTGCGCCAGCTGCCTCGCTTCATCGAGCGCCAGTCCAAGGATCACCCCTAGTCGCGCCGCTCTGGGATCGGAGTTGGCAAGGCTATGCAGTTCCTCGATCAGATCGGTCATGTGGGCCAGGTAATCGTCCAGCCCAGCTTGGTCACCTCGGCCCCGAGCCGGCGGGCCTCCAACAGGACCCGTGCTCTCTCGCCGTCCCCCTGCATGACGCATCGTCGACTCCCCGCATAGCGTATCTACTATAATGGGAGAAAATCTACATTGATCGCATCGCATTTGCAATCTTTGGTTTAGTTTTTTACAGATCATACAATCTATCATGGGTTTGACAGTCCGAGCTTCCTCTCCCATATGCTGGCCTCGATCGAGAGTTAACGTGGCACCGTGATCGCTGCGGTGGCCGCCAAACCAGGGGCAGAAGCCGGGCGTCCGCTCTCGCCCACTGCTCGCCTGTGCCAGCAAAACGGGGTTTCATGAACATTGTAATTGTGGAGTCGGCCGCCAAAGCCAAGGCGATCAACAAGTATCTGGGCTCGAGCTACAAGGTGCTCGCCAGCTACGGCCACGTGCGCGATCTGCCCTCCAAGAAGGGGGCGGTCGAGCCCGACAACGATTTCGAGATGCACTGGGCCGAGGACGATGATCGCGCCAAGAAGGTCATGCGCGACATCACGGAAGCCGTGAAGAATGCCGACAAAGTGATCCTCGCCACCGACCCCGACCGCGAGGGGGAGGCGATTTCCTGGCACATCCTCGAGATGCTGCAGAAGCGAAAGGCGATCAAGAAGGGGACTCCGGTCGAGCGGATCACCTTCAACGCCATCACCAAGCAGTCGGTGACCGACGCCATGAAGGCGCCGCGCGAGATCGACGCGCCGCTCGTCGAGGCCTATTTCGCGCGCCGGGCGCTGGACTATCTGGTCGGTTTCACGCTGTCGCCGGTGCTGTGGACCAAGCTGCCGGGCGCCCGCTCGGCTGGACGCGTGCAATCGGTGGTGCTGCGGCTGATCTGCGTCCGCGAGCTCGAGATCGAGAAGTTCCGCACCGACGAGTACTGGACCATCGTCGCCAACCTCGCGACGGCCAAGGATGAGCGGGTCGAAGCCCGGCTGCAGCACATCGCAGGCGACAAGCTCGACAAGCTGTCGATCAAGACCGAAGCGTCCGCGATGGCCATCAAGGCGGCGATCGAGGGTGGCGATTTCCGGGTGGCCAAGGTCGAGAAGAAGGCGACGAAGCGCAACCCCTACGCGCCGTTCGCCACCTCGACGCTGCAGATGGACGCCTCACGCAGGCTCGGCTTCTCGGCGAAACAGACGATGAACCTCGCCCAACGCCTCTATGAGGGCGTCGAGATCGGCGGCGAGACGGTCGGCCTCATCACCTACATGCGAACCGACGGCGTGACGATCATCCCGGAAGCCGTGCAGGCAATCCGCCGGCAGATCGAGGCCGACTTCGGCAAGCCCTACGTCGCCCCGTTCATCCGCGAGTACAAGGCGAAGGCGAAAAACGCGCAGGAGGCCCACGAGGCGATCCGGCCAACCGATATCCGCCGCAAGCCTGCCGAGGTTGCCCGCTACGTCGAGCGTGACCAGGCGCGGCTCTACGAGTTGATCTGGAAGCGTGCCGTGGCGAGCCAGATGGCCTCGGCCGATATCGAGCAGACCGCCGCCGACATCGATGTCAAGGGCCGCGACGGCAAGCCATATGGCCTGCGCGCCACCGGCTCTGTGATCCAGTTCGAGGGCTTCCTGAAGCTCTACGAGGAAGGCCGCGACGACCGCCAGCGGGGCATCGACAAGGGCAAGGACGACAAGGCGGACGAGGATGATGACCGCCGGCTCCCCGCACTCGCCACGAGCGACCGCCTCAAGGACCGCGGCATTGACGCAAACCAGCATTTCACGCAGCCGCCACCACGCTTCACCGAATCCTCGCTCGTCAAACGCATGGAGGAACTCGGCATCGGCCGGCCCTCGACCTATGCCTCGACCATGGCGACGCTCGTTGATCGCGACTACGTGCGAATGGAGAAGAAGCAGCTTGTCCCTGAGGACAAGGGCCGCCTCGTCACGGCGTTCCTTGAGAGCTTCTTCCTGCGCTACGTCGAATACGACTACACGGCCAGTCTGGAGGAGCAGCTCGATCTGATTTCCGACCATAAGTTGCAGTGGAAGGACGTACTGCGCGACTTCTGGCGCGAGTTCATGGCGGCCGTCAACGGTACCAAGGAGCTCAAGGTCTCCGACGTGCTCGACGTGATCAACGACCTGCTCGGGCCGCACATCTTCCCGGACAAGGGCGACGGAACTGCGCCGCGCCAGTGCCCGAAGTGCGGCCTCGGCCAGCTGTCACTCAAGATCTCGCGCACCAACGGCGCCTTCATCGGCTGCAGCAACTACAACAGCGAGGCGACGCCGTGCCGCTATACGCGTCAGCTGTCTCAATCGGGCGAGGGAAGCGGCACCGACGGCGGCACGATCGACGGCAAGGTGCTGGGAAATGATCCAGTGTCCGGCGAGGAAGTGACGGTCCGCAGTGGGCGTTTCGGCATCTACCTGCAGCTCGGCGAGGCCAAGAGCAAGGACGAGAAGCCAAAGCGCGCGTCGATCCCGAAAGGCTGGGATCCCGAAACTCTCGACCTCGAACGCGCCATGCGCCTGCTCAATCTGCCACGGATGGTTGGAATCCATCCCGAGTCGCAGGCAGCGATCCAGGCGAACATCGGCAAGTATGGTCCCTACGTCATGCTGGAGGCTGCAAAGGGCAGCAGCGACAAACCGCTCTATGCCAACCTCGACACTGTCGACGAGGTGTTCGAAATCGGGCTCAACCGCGCGGTCACGGTTCTCGCCGAGAAGAAGACCGGCGGCGGCAAAGGGCGCTTCGGGCGAGGGACCGCCCAGCGCAAGGTCATCCTCGACCTCGGCGAGCATCCCGAGCTCGGCGGCAAAGTCGAGGTTCTCGACGGTCGCTATGGCCCGTACATCACGCACAACAAGGTCAACGCCAACGTGCCGCGTGGCCGCGAGCCTGCAACCGTCACGCTGACCGAGGCCGTGGGGCTACTGGCCGAGCGTGCCGCCAAGGGTGGCGGGAGCAAGCGCCGTCCAGCCGCCAAGGCCAAGTCCAAAGCTTCGGATGACGGCGCGGCCGCGAAGGGCGCCAAGCCCAAGTCCAAGCCCAAGTCCAAATCGAAGTCTCCGACACGTCGCGGCTCTACAAAGCCGGGGACCGACCGGGACGCGGCAGAGTAAAAGGTCGCGCTCAGCGCGGCTGCGCCCCAACCGATGTCTGCGGCTCGGCCGCCACGCGCCCTCGACCAAGATCGAAGGCGCGCTTCATGCCGCGCGCGGCGGCGTCGATGTTTGCCCAGTCGAGCGCCTCCTGGCGGCGCGCCATGAAGCCCTGCCAGCGCTCGCGACCGGAAATCATCTCGAGCGCCGTCTCCGCCCAGGTCTCCACCTGCAGCGGACGCATCTCTCCGACGCCGAACCGCTGGAGGTAGCGTCGTGACGAGGTGGCGAGGTCGGAGCCCAGCACTGGCGTGCCGCATTGCACGGCTTCGTTGGCGACAAGGCCCCAGACGTCGCCGCGCGAGGGGAAGAGCAGCAGCTTGGCGGAGAGATAGGACGCTGCGATCTGGTAGGGCTGGACGGCGCCATCCAAGACCACGTCCAGGCCGGTTCTGCGCAAGCGTGCTTCGACCTCCGGCCGGAGAGGGCCGTTGCCGGTCACCCGCACTCGCAGATCACCCCGCCGCTCGGCCATGCGCGCGACGACATCGGTGAAGAACAGCGCACCCTTGATGTCCTCGTTGAGCGTCCCGGCGAACAGCACGTCATAGGGCCGCTCATCGAAGCCCGGAATGACGGCTGGCGGATCCCATGGAGGCACTAGCGGAACGACGGTCGATCGCGACCGGTCTAGCCCCCAGCGTGCCAGCAGATCGACACTTTCGTCGCTCGCGCAAATGCCGAACGCCGCATTCGGGACCATCAGCTGCCGCATCCAGCGATGCGGACGCGAGCGCTCGCCTGGATCAATCGAGGGTACGCCGTCGGTAGACAGTCCGTAGGGAATCCCCCTCGCGCGCGAATAGCCCCAGGCGAGCAGCATGGTCGGGGAGAAACCTGCCATGGCCGCGACGTCGGGCTTCAAGCGGTTCAGCTTCGTGACGATCGACGGATTGAGATAGATGTGGCTGATGTCGCTCAGGTGTCTGCGAATGCCCGGTAGGACTTCGAGATTGAAATTGCGTGGCTTGCCGACGACCCAATTGCGATGCGGCTCAGTGTCGATGCAGCAATAGACGTGCAGCTCGTCGCCGGTCAGGTCGACGAACGTCTCGAACAGCCGCCGATTGTACGGGGTGACATGCCCGGTGACGAACGCGATGGGCATTGCGTGTCTCGATCACTCTATTGTGAGGGCGGTCAGGGAACCTAAGTGAGGGCCGTCAACGGATCAAACGCGCACCGCGGGAATGGTAACCACGGCACATCCCACCCGCCCGGCATTTGCCACACTCAGCGCGGGACTGTTCCGTTGGCATTGCATTCCTGCTTCACTGATCGGTGTTTCCTGTTTGGAGGACCGGCATGAACTCACTATCCGGCCGCGTCGCGCTCGTCACGGGGGCAAATCGCGGCCTCGGGCTCGAAATCGTCCGTCAACTCGCAGCGCTTGGGGCAGCCACGATCCTGGCGTCCCGCGACGCCGCCAAAGGAGCGCGGGCCGCCGCCGAACTCGCCAGAGCCGGCCTCGACATCCGCCCCTTGGCGATGGATGTCGACGCTCCGGCCTCTGTGCGTCGAGGCATGGAGGAGGTTCTGGCCGCCCACGGTCGCCTGGATATCCTGGTCAACAATGCCGGTATCCTGCTCGACCCGGAGCCTGGCTCCACCGCGAGCGTGCTGACGATGACGCGGGAGCAGCTACTCGCGTCGTTCACCACGAACACGCTGGCCGCATTCCACACCATGCAGGCAGCCATCCCGGCCATGCGTCGGCAGGGTTATGGCCGCATCGTCAACATCTCGTCACGGGCCGGGCAACTCGACGAGCTCCGCAGCGGCTTTCCATCATACCGGGTTTCCAAGACGGCGCTGAACTCGTTGACGCGGGTCACGGCTGCCGAGTTCAAGGATCTCGACATCAAGATCAACGCGATGTGCCCGGGCTGGCTCCGGACCGCGATGGGCGGCTCCAACGCCCCGCTCGGGGTGGAGGACGGCGCCCGCACGGCGATCTGGCTTGCGACCTTGCCGGCGGACGGCCCGACCGGAGGGTTCTTCAAAGAACTGAAGCCGCTGCCGTGGTGAGACGTGGCCAATAAACCTTCTGCCCCCTAGTCCAATTGACTTCGGTTGTACTCGTCGCTTCTATCAAGCTGGGCCAATGCTGGCTTTCACGTACCGAACGACGATTGGATGCGCAGATGCATAGCGGGCCCCGCCTGTCGATCGGGCTGCCTGTATTCAACGGCGAGAATTACCTTGGCGAGGCCCTGGAAAGCCTGCTGAGGCAAACGTTCTGCGACTTCGAGCTGGTCGTGTGCGACAATGCGTCGACAGATCGCACACCGCAGATCGTCGCCGCCGCGGTCGCCCGCGATCCCCGCGTCCGCTATGTGCGCAACGACACCAATATCGGCGCGTCGCCAAATTTCGCCAAAGTCGCCAGTCTCACCTCGGCGCCACTGTTCAAGTGGGCGGCCCACGACGATCTCTACGAGCCGACCTATCTCGAAGACTGCATCCGCATGCTCGATGCC
>JANOJW010000400.1:0-17297 GCA_031418955.1 Hyphomicrobiales bacterium
GCCCATCTGGTTCGTCGCGCGGCTTGCCGATACCCAGGGTATCGGCGGCGCCACGCTCCTGCCATCTGGCCCCTTCGAGCGCAATGAAACCACACGAAAACCTCCGAGACAGGCTCTCAGCGCACTTGCGCGGCCGGGATCTTTACACGGCGAGGTAGGCGCCTCTCATCGACGGGAAGGGCCCCGGATGTGGATCGCGGCCTTGGCGCGAACCATCCGGGGAACCGAGCCATTAACCAATCTCGGACCAAAAAGGGGGCGTCGGTCGGCCCCACTCGACTCGCCGATGGCCTCGCGCACGAACGTGCAAGCTCGTACAGCGCGGTCGCCATGGCCTTAGCCAGGAGGGTAGCCGAGGGGTCGAGAAACCGCGTCCAGGGCCGTTTTTGCGAGTTAACCCTGTTGCAGCGCTGGTGCCTGGCTGCAGCCTGGCGCCGCCACGCACTCTGGAGTCTTTTCCAGGCGCCGCCTCGCATCGCCACGGTGCCAGGCTGAAGCTGGGCGCCTACCGATCACGCCTCGCCGAGCGCATGCAGGCGGAAGCGGACGCGCGAGGAAGCGGGGTCCATCAGCCGCTTCACTTTCGGCGGGTCGGTGGGTTTTACGCGCAGCAGCACGAAGCATGCGCCGTTCGACTCGCGCAGCATCCGGGCGCCCTTCGACAAGTCGGCCTCCGTCTCGATGGAGCACGTCGCCTTGATGCCGGCGCCGATCGCCATCTGCTCGAGGTCGACGCCGAGGCAGGTGTGGCTCTTCTGGTAGCCGGTCTCGCCGTAGTGGCCGTTGTCGACGCACAAGATTCGCAGGTTCGGCGGGTTGAGCACCGAAACCGTCGCCAGGGCGCCGATGTTCATCAGCAACTCGCCGTCGCCAGTTGCCACCAGCACCCGGCGATTGGGTTGCGCCAGCGCGAGGCCGAGGCCGATCGAGACGGCCGCACCCATGGCGCCGGCGAGGCCGTAATAGTTGGCGCCGTCCTTGGTCAGCGAGGCCATGTCCTTGGCCGTGCCGGCAAGCCCGCCGATGATCAGCAAATCGCTCGGGTTGCCGACGATGGCGGGAACTGCCGTGATCCGGTCGAGGACGTAGCGAGGGCCGGCAGTGCGCTCGGGAGCTTTGGACATGGGGTGGGGTTCCTGCATTCGTCGTGGTGGGAGACGTCGTAGGGCGCAATAGGCCTTTGCACTGGGCCGTATTGCGCCGCGGCGTGCACATGCGTTCCGGGTCGGCGCAATATGGCGGCAAGTGCAGGTCCGCCTATTGCGCCCTACGGGGCTGAACTAAAAACTCTTCGCGCCGATCAGCTTCTGCGTCAGCAGCACGGCGACGGCCTGCCCCGACTTCCAGGTCATGTTGGCGGCCGCATCGATGGTCGACGGGACCTCCTCGGGCCGGGTGATCTCGAGCGTCACGAAGCCCATCGCGGTGAGCAGCGGGCGCACGGTCTGGCCCATCGACATCTGCCAGGGGTTGCCCTCGCCGAATTCGCCGCGCATCGACAACACTGTGAGGAACGGGAAGCGGCCGCCGATCACCATCGAGAAGAAGTTGACGCAGTTGCCCAGGCCCGACGACTGCATCAGCAGCACGGACCGGGCGCCGCCAAGATGCGCGCCGCAGGCGACCGCCACGCCCTCCTCCTCGGTGGTCAGCGCGATCGACTGCACCTCCTTGTCGGCGATCGAGCGGTCGATGCAGATGCGATGGCCAGCGTCCGGCACGTAGGAGAACTGCGTCACGCCGTTGCGGCGCAGCGCCTCGTAGAGCTGGGTCTGCCAGCCAGACGAGATCTCCTTGGCATGCTCGTCCTCGGTCATCTTGGCGGCCTGGGCCATGCGGAGCGATCCTCGTGTGGTCGGGTCTGAAGTTGGCCGGATCGTAGTCGCGCCGGAATGCCCAGGCAAGGATCTGGCCCATGGATCTGGCCGACGTGCCGGTTGGCACTGGGCACCCGAAGGCGCAAGAAATGACGCGCCGGGTGGCGGCCCGGCTGCAGGTGGGCAGCTGAAGGGCCAGCAGGATGCGCAACCGAAGGCGCAAGACAAAGCTCTGTGACGCAGACGCGGCTTGTCGGGGCGGGCCGCGTGCTGCTCTATGAGTAAATGGAAGCGGCGGCCGTGGGGGCCTGCCGAGGGGACGAAACCCATGTCGAACCTGCTGGACGTGCGCGACATCCACACCGCCTACGGGACGAGCCGGGTGCTGTTCGGCATCTCCCTCGACATCAAGCCGGGCGAATGCGTCTGCCTGCTCGGCCGCAACGGCGTCGGCAAGACCACGACCATGCGCTCGATCATGGGCCTGACGCCGCCGACGAAGGGCACGGTCTCCTTCAAGGGGCGCGATGTCACCGGACGCCAGCCCTACCAGCTCGCTCGCGAGGGCATCGGCTATGTGCCCGAGGATCGCCGTATCTTCGCCGAGCTTACGGTCTGGGAGAACCTCGACGTCGCCAAGCGCTCGACCAGCCGCAAGGGCCAGTGGACGCTCGAAGCGGTGTACGGCCTTTTCCCCAAGCTGCGCGAGCTGCGCGACCGCATGGGCGGCGTGCTGTCGGGCGGCGAGCAGCAGATGCTGACCATTGCGCGGACCCTGATGGGCAACCCGGAACTCTTGCTGCTCGACGAGCCTTCGGAAGGCCTCGCGCCGGTGATCGTCGAGAGCATGCTCGAGCAGGTGTCGCGGCTGAAGCGCGAGGGGCTCACCATCCTGCTTGCCGAGCAGGGGCTCGATTTCTCGCTGGCGCTCGCCGATCGGGTCTACGTGCTGCAAAAAGGCGAGGTGGTGTTCACCGGCCCGAGTAAGGCGCTGAAGGACGACGAGACGCTGCGCCACAAGCTGCTGGCGGTGTGAAACGCGTCCCGACTGATCGAACTGAGCTTCACTCAAACCCGTCGAGGTGCCGCGGCATGAAACCCCTGATCGAACTTACCGCCGTCGAGGCGCGCGACCGCATCGCCAAAGGCGAGGTCACGGCGGAAGCCTACACCCGGGCCTGCCTCGACCAGATCGCTGAGCGCGACAAAGTCGTCGAGGCCTGGGCGCATCTGGACCCCGCTTATGCGCTCGAGCAGGCCCGCGCCCTCGATAAGCACCGCGCGGCGGGGAGGCCGCTAGGCCCCCTGCACGGGCTCACCGTCGGCATCAAGGACATCATCGACACGAAGGACATGCCGACTGAGAACAATTCGCCGATCTTCAAGGGCCGCCAGCCCGAGACGGACGCCACGTGCGTCGCTTACCTGCGCGCGGCCGGCTCGGTGATCCTCGGCAAGACGGTGACGACGGAGCTCGCCAACACCAATCCGAGCAAGACGAAGAACCCGCACAACGCGGCGCACACGCCGGGCGGCTCGTCGGCCGGCTCTGCGGCGGGGCTTGCCGCAAGGATGTTTCCGCTGGCGCTCGGCACGCAGACCGGCGGCTCGGTGATCAGGCCGGCCTCGTTCAACGGCGTGCACGCGCTGAAACCCACGCTCGGGTTGATCTCGCGCACGGGTGTGCTGCTGCAGTCGCACACGCTCGACACGGTCGGCGTCTATGGCCGCTCGCTCGCCGATCTCGCACTCGTTACCGATGCACTGTCGGCGCACGATCCGTCGGACCCGGTGAGCTACGTGCGCGGGCGTGGTGGTCTCTCGGCGGCGCTGGCTTCAGGGCTGGCAATCAAGCCGACGTTCGCGTTCTTCCGTTCACCGGCGTGGAGCGCCGCCGAGCCCGCGGCCAAAGCTGCCATCGAAAAGTTCGTCGCCGCCCTCGGCACAATCGCGAAAGAGGTCCAGATCCCGGCGATGGACGACATCGTGCAGCACCACGGCCATGTGATGGGCGCGGAGAACGACGCCTACTACGGACCGCTGCTCGCCCGCCACCCCGAGGGAATCAGCGCCAATCTCACGGGCCGTCTCCAGGCCGGCGCCAAGGTCACGGGCGGCGACTACATCCGCTCGCGCAATGCCCGGCATGCAGCCTACGCCGGCGTCGCCGCCGTGCTCGACCAGTACTCGGCGATCCTGACGCTCTCCTCGACCGGGCCGGCGCCGAAAGGCTTCACGTCCACCGGCAACGCGATCTTCAACGGCATGTGGACGCTGCTCGGCACGCCGTGCGTGTCGCTACCTTTGATGACCATCGACGGCATGCCCTGCGGCGTGCAGCTCGTCGGCAAACGCCGCGACGAAGCCCGCCTGCTGCAGGTCGCGCACTGGCTGGAGCAGCGGGTCGCGGCATGAATGGCGGGGTCCCAAGCTTGACGAACGGAAGGGGGGCCAAAGCAGCCATGCCCAGAGATTTCGGTACTGTTCGTGAACCGTAGTGACCGGCGCAGAGGGCCTGTTGATTGTCATCCTCGGGCGTGTCCCGAGGACCCATGGTGCAGCTACCGCGAAGGGCCGGCTGACCTCTGAGACACCGCGATTTCTGGGCGCTCGCTGCTTGCGTTGCCCTCACATCACTCGTCTTGCTCAAGCGGAGAAATGGGTCCTCGGGACAAGCCCGAGGATGACTACGGTTAAGCTGTGCATCGTCCGGACATGGCCCATGATGCTGGTTGGAGACCGACGCTTTCAAACTGATGCAATCGTAAACCCGTTGGGATCGCTGCCCAGCATGCCTGGTATACGCTTAGAGAGTACTGCGACGACCCGACTGCGATATGGAGTAAGTACGACATGCGACAGGCGTTCTACACGACACGCGGCGCGGCCCGCGAGGTGCTCCGCCTCGAGGAGGCGCCGTCGCCCAAGCCCGGCCCGGGCGAAGTAGCGATCCGCATGCATGCGTCAGGCGTCAATCCGTCCGACGTGAAGACGCGTGCTGGCAGTAGTGGCCCGCTCACGATGCCGCGCACGATCCCGCACAACGACGGCGCCGGCGTCATCTCAGCCGTCGGCGCCGGCGTGTCGTTGCAGCGGGTCGGCGAGCGCGTCTGGCTCTACAACGTCAACCGCTCGGAGGATGGCGCGACACAAGGCCCGCGCGGCACAGCGGCGCAGGAAATTGTGTGCGCGGCGCACTTGGCGGTGCCGCTCGTCGCGAGCGCATCGTTCGAGGCCGGCGCTTGCCTCGGCGTGCCGGCGATGACGGCGCACCGCGCGGTGCTCGCCGATGGTCCCGTGACCGGCCAGACCGTGCTCGTGACGGGCGGCGCTGGCGCGGTCGGCGCGATGGCGATCCAGATCGCCAAGTGGTCGGGTGCCCGCGTGATCGCCACCGTGTCGTCGCAGGAGAAGGCGTCGGCCGCGCGTGACGACGGCGCCGATGCGACGGTCAACTACAAGTCCGAGAACCTCGCCGAGCGCGTGTTGGCCTTGAACGAGGGCCGCCGCGTCGACCGCATCGTCGACGTCGATTTCGCGGCCCACGCCGAGGTCGCGACGAAACTGATCAAGACGTCCGGCGTGATCGCGTCCTACGCGTCGATGACCAATCGAAGCCCGCAGATCCCGTTCGGCACATTGATGTTCCTCGACGTGACGCTGCGCATGATCCTGGTCTACGTGATGCCCGAGACGGCCAAGCAGGCGGCCGCCCGCGACATCGCGTCGATGCTTGCTGCCGGAGCGCTGCGCCCGCGCATCGCGCGCACTTTCACGCTCGACCAGATCATCGCGGCGCACGAGCTGCAGGAGCAGGGCACGCACATCGGCAATATCGTGGTGACGATGTGAGCAAGTTTGCAGGAGGCGAGGTGGCGGTATGACAGCGACCCGCGATTGTGTGGCGATCGTGACAGGTGCGGCCTCCGGCATCGGACGGGCGACGGCCAAGCTGCTGGCGCGGGTGTCCGCGGGCCTCGTGCTGCACACCCGCGGCAGCGAGGCGTCGCGCGCCCGTCTCGCCGAGGTGGCCGCCGCGGCCCGGGGCGATGGTTGCGAGGTGGTGGAAGCCTTTGGAGATCTCGCCGAGCCGGGCCAAGGCGCAGCGCTCGTCGCGACGGCACTCGAAAAGTTCGGGCGGCTCGACCAGATCGTGTCGAACGCCGGCTACTCCGATCGCCGCGGGCCGGCCGACATCGGCCGCGCCGATCTCGATCGCGCGAATGCGACGATGGCCGGCGCGCTGCTCGATCTCGCCCAGGCGGCAATGCCGTCGCTGAGAAAATCGTCCCAGGGTCGCATCGTCGTGGTCTCGTCGTTCGTGGCGCACCGGTTCGTCGAGGCCGGCAGCTTCGCGTCGTCGGCGGCAGCCAAGGCGGCGCTCGAGGCGCTGACCAAGTCGTTGGCCTCGGCGCTGGCCCGCGATCGTGTCACCGTCAACGCCGTAGTGCCGGGTTACACGCGCAAGGACGGCGGCCACTCGGCCTTGAACCCGGACGCGTGGACGAAGGCCGCCGAAATCACGCCGATGGGGCGGCTCGCGGAGCCCGAGGACGTCGCGCACCTGATCGCATTTCTCATCTCGGCGAAGGCGCGGCATATCACCGGCCAGGCCATCGCCGTCGACGGCGGACTGCTGCTCGGGTAGGGGGCACTGGTGTAGGTGGGAGAAGCGGCACTTCCCCCTCGTCGGCAGTTGCATTTCGGGCGAGTTCCGACAGTATCAGGTTTGAACGTTCACGAGCTCCCAAGGGGGGGCCCAGCCAGAGGGATCGTCCCATGTCGAGCGAGATCGTCGTCGCGCGCGAGGGCAGCGTGCAGGTCGTGCGGATCAACCGGCCGGAGAAGAAGAACGCGCTGACGCGGGCGATGTACGACACCATGACAGCGGCGCTGAAGGCGGCCGAGGCAAACGACGATATCTCCGTGCACCTGATCACCGGAACCGGCGGCGTGTTCTGCGCGGGCAACGACATCAACGATTTCGCCAAGCGCGCGACCGATCTCAACCGCGAGGGCGGCGCATCGAGCCTGATCGCGACGCTCCCCGTCCTGAAGAAGCCGATCATCGCCGCCGTCGACGGCCTCGCGATCGGCGTCGGCGTGACGATGCTGTTCCACTGCGATCTTGTCTATGCGAGCCCGACGGCATCGTTCCGCACGCCCTTCCTCGATCTCGGGCTCGTCATGGAGGCAGCGTCCAGCCTGCTCGCGCCGAGGATCATGGGGCATCAGCGTGCGTTCGAGCTGCTGTGCTACGGCGAGCCGTACACACCGCAGATGGCGCAGGCAGCTGGCTTCGTGAACCGGATCGTGCCGGCGGCGACATTGGAAGCCGAAGCGATGAAGGCCGCGCAACGCTTGGCCGCGAAACCGCCGAAGGCGCTCGCTGCCGCTCGCCGCCTGCTGAAAGGTACCGCGCCCGACGAGGCCCTGGCGCGCATGAAGGAGGAGGGCCACGTGTTCGCCGAGCTGCTCGCCTCCAACGAGGCCAAAGAGGCGTTCGCGGCGTTCCTCGAGAAGCGCAAGCCCGATTTCGCCAAGCTGCGGAAGTAGGGGGGAGTGCGCACGACGGTGCTTCGCGGCCGAGGTCCGCTGATGCGCGATGGAGCGATGTTTGGCAGAGATGCTGCTGCGGATCAGCTCTTCGGCTAGTCCGCCCGGCAAGCCCGAGCGGATCGCCTCAGGTCCAGGCGACCGAATAGATGTCCTTCACCGGCCCCGGGATCGGCGAAAAGTTCCACGTCGTGCCGCCGTCGTCGGTGGTGAACACCTCGCCCTCGTAGCGCGCGCCGATCGCCACCTGCTTGGGGTTCGCCGCCGAGAGGCCGATCGACATGACGGTGCCGTGCACCTGCACCTTGTCGAAGCGCGACCAGGTGCGGCCCGCGTCCGTGCTCTTGTAGACGCCGCCGTCCTTCGAAGCGGCCGCCACGGAGAGCGCGCAGTAGACCGTGCTCTTGTCCTGCGGAGCAGCCCTGACATCGCGGCCGTAGGTGACCGGTGAGAAGCGCTTCATCTCCTTGTCGACCCACGTCCGGCCCTTGTCGCGGCTCTCGAACAGCCCCATGCGGCAGGCGATCACGACCGCGTCGGGGTCGGCGGGGCTGATGGTAATCGCATGTCCGTCGAGCATCCCTTCCGCGAACGACTGGCTGACGATCTTGCTTTTCAGATGCGGCTGCTCGGCCATCGCGGCGAGCGATTGGCTCAGGTCCTCCCAGGTCTCGCCGAAGTTCATCGAGCGCATGGCGCCGGCGATCTCGAGTGCGGCGTAGACCTCGTCGGGACGAGTCGGATGCTGCACCATGCGCATGACGCGGTGCGCAAAGGGGCCCGTACAGCGGATCTCGATGGCGGGCGTCGCCATCTTTCGCCAGCTCTGGCCCTTGTCCTCGCTGCGGTAGACGTTGATCGGCGAGGCGCCGGCGAGAATGCGGTTGGGGTTGCGGCTGTCGACCTGGAACGACCAGATCTGCATGTCCTTGTCGGGGAACGTCGCGCGCTTGAACGTGGCGCCGGCGTCTAACGACAGGTAGACGCCGTCCTTGGTGCCGGCGAGGATCGTCGAGGCGTCGTTCGGGTGGACGTTGACGGTGAAGGTCTCGACATCGGGGAGCACGTTGCTCCAGGCGCCTCCGGCAGCGGTGCGACGGAAAATGCCGACTTTTCCGATCGCGTCGGGGCGGCCGACATACCCGGCGACGCCGGCGTAGATGTAGGACGAGACCATCGGAGACTCCTGCGGTTGCACTTGGGCGGCGGAACGGGTGGAACGACTGTCGACGGCCGGGTGACCCGGCCGCCGATCATCACGCATCAGGTCGGCAAGCGGAAGGCCTGCCGTGCGTAGATCAACCACGTGCCGTCGGCCTGCTTCTGCCAGACCTGCATGACGCCGACCTTGGTCTGCGTCGTCTTGCCGTCGGCCTCCGATTCCGATTCCCAGATGTGGCGGGCGACCGCCGAGTTGCCGTTAACCTGAACCGCGAAGTCGGAATACTTGAGCGACTTCATCATTGCCTTGCGATCGGTGACGGCCTTCAGGAAGGCTGCCTTGTCCTCGATCACGCCGCCCGAATGGCCGTAGTTGAGCGTCTCGGTCACGAGGCCGGCGAGCTTGCCCGTATCCTTGCCGAGGAAGGCTGCGCGGAAGGTCTCGATGTGGGCAGTGATGGTGGCCGCGTCGCCGGACTGTGCCGCGGCGGGCAGCGTTCTTGCGACCGCGGCAGCGGCAATGGCGCCGGCAGCGACTTTGGCGAGCGAGCGACGTGTGGTCATGCGCGTTCTCCTGAGGCTTTGCGAGCAACTTCGGTGTCGACCAACTTCGGTGTCGACCAACTTCGGTTTCGAGTAACTTCGGTGTCGACCAACTTCGGTTTCGAGCAGAGTGCTCCGGTGACGCCGGAGCGTCGCAGAATGGTCCAAACCCGGTCACTTCATGATGGGCGGTGGTCCATGTCAATCGGCTCCCAGTCATCGGCACCCAATCATGCCATCGTCGCCCGTCCCAGATCCGGGACCTGACGCGGGCCGTCATCCGCATTTCGCATGACCGCAGTCCAGGCACACCCAACAGCCCTCCTGGCGCACCAGGGCGCCGACCCCGCATCGCGGGCAACGGCGGGCGCCCGCGCATGGCTGGCCTTGCGTGAGATCGATCGCGGGCGCCGGGGTTGCGCGTGTAGCGAGGTCCAGCGGCTCGGCGGTCACACCTTGGCCGAGGAAACCGATCCGCCGCATGTGCTCCTCGATGATGTTGCCGATGGCCGCCAGCAGGCTCGGCACGTAGCGGTTCCCCATCCACTGCCCGCCCTGCGGGTCGAACACGGCCTTGAGTTCTTCGGCCACGAACGTGACGTCGCCGCCGCGCCGGAACACGGCGCTGATCATGCGCGTCAGGGCGACGGTCCAGGCGTAGTGCTCGAGGTTCTTCGTATTGATGAAGATCTCGAAGGGCCGGCGCCGTCCATCCTGTTCGATGTCGTTGATGGTGATGTAGAGGGCGTGATCGCTGCCGAGCCACTTGAGCTTGTAGGTGACGCCGGCCAGCGCCGGCTCGCGCTCCAGCGGACGCGACATGTAGACGACGGCATTGTCGGTGGGCGCGCGGCTTGTCTCCGGAAACGCCGTGGCGCCAGCTGCACCGGCAGGCGCCACTGTTGTTCGCGACTTCGCCGCGACGGGTACAGCCGCCGGCGGCTGTGGGGCATCTGCCGACGAACCCGTTGCCGGTTTCTCTGCCGGCATCGGCGATAGCACCGAGCCGGTCACGGGATTGGGACGGAACGTCGTGCACCCCTTGAGGCCCAGGCTGTAGGCGACCTCGTAGATCTGCTGGAAGTCGTCGAAGGGCAGGCTTTCGGGGCAGTTGATGGTCTTCGAGATCGAGCTGTCGACGTGGGCCTGGAGTGCGGCCTGCATCTCGAGGTGCTGGCGCGGCGACAGGGACGCGACCGTCACGAACGCGGGTGGCAGCGGCCCGGTGCCGTGCCGGGACCGGTAGAGGCGATGTGCGTAATCCTCGACCGTCTCCTCGACCAGCTGCTCGCCGGCCTCGCGGATGCGGCGGCGATAGCTGAAATCGAACACCGGCTCGATGCCGCTCGAGACGTTGCCGGCGAGCAGTGAGATGGTGCCGGTCGGCGCGATCGAGGTCAGGCAGCCGTTGCGGATGCCGTGGCGCTCGATGGCGCTGCGGATGTCGGCGGGGAGGCGCGCAACTTGGGGGGCGGCCAGGAATTTTTCTGCGTCAAACAGCGGAAACGCGCCTTTCTCCGCGGCAAGTCGGGCGCTCGCCCGGTAGGCTGCCGCCTCGATCAGGCCCATCCAGCGGCCGGCGAGGTGGCGCGCCTCGAGGGCGCCGTACGGCACGCCGCACATGATCAGCGCGTCGGCCAATCCGGTGAGCCCGAGCCCGATGCGCCGCTTGGCGAGCGCCTCGCGCTTCTGGGCGGGCAAAGGATAGCCTGATACGTCGATCACGTTGTCGAGGAAGCGCACGGCGAGCGGCACCAGCGCCTCGAGTCGCGCCTCGTCGAGGCAGGCCGCCGACGTGAACGGGTCGCGCACCAGCCGCGTCAGATTGATCGAGCCGAGCAGGCACGCGCCATAGGCCGGCAGCGGCTGCTCGCCGCACGGATTGGTGGCGTTGATCGCCTCGCAGTAGGCGAGGTTGTTGCGGGCGTTGATGCGGTCGATGAAGATGACGCCCGGCTCCGCGTAGTCGTAGGTCGCACGCATGATGCGGTCCCACAGCGCCCTCGCGCGCACCGTGCGGTAGGTGGCGCCGCCGAACACCAGCGGCCACTCGGCGTCGGCCTTCACGGCGGCAAGGAACGCGTCCCCCACCAGCACGGACAGGTTGAAGTTCCGCAGCCGCGCCGGGTCGGCCTTGGCATCGATGAAGGCCTCGATGTCGGGGTGATCGCAGCGCAGCGTCGCCATCATGGCGCCGCGCCGCTGGCCGGCCGACATGATGGTGCGGCACATCGCATCCCACACGTCCATGAAGCTGACCGGGCCCGACGCGCCTGCGCCGATGCTGCGCACCAGCGCGCCGGAGGGCCTGAGCGTCGAGAAGTCGTGGCCGATGCCACCGCCCTTCTGCATGGTCAACGCGGCTTCGCGCACGTTGTCGAAGATGTCGCCGAGATCGTCGCCGATCGGGCCCATCACGAAGCAGTTGAACAGCGTCACGTCGCGCTCGGCGCCGGCGCCCGCGATGATGCGCCCGGCGGGGAGGAACGCGAGATCACTCATCGCGTCGCGGAACTCTCCGCTCCAACGCTCGCGATCCTGTTTTGGCTCGGGCCGGGCGGCGGCCTTCGCCACGCGCGCCCAGGTGTCGTCGAGGGTCGCCTCGAGCGGCGCGCCGTCGGCCGAGCGCAGGCGATATTTCAGGTTCCAGATGCGCTGCGAAATTGCAGGCAGATGTGCCGAAGCGCTGGTCATGGGCGCTGTGCTTTCGTCTCGTGTCGAAGTCACTGCATGATGGACCATACAAGGCGGCGAGTCAACGAATGTTCGTTTTAAGTTCTTAAATTATTCTTTGCGGCGCTGGCCTCCTTCAGTGCTCCTTCTGCCAGCGGTGGCGGCGTATCGGTCGTCGCTGCCTCGGCGATCAGCGCGGCACTGTGGTCTTCGATCAGCGCCTCGATGCGGCGGCGAAACTCGCGCCGGTCGAGACCCGGCGGAATCGCGGGCAGGATCTCCACGACGATCGCGCCTGGGTGCCGCAACAGGCTGCGGCGCGGCCAGTAGAGGCCGGAGTTCAAGGCCAGGGGCACGCAGGGCACGCCGAGGCCCTCGTAGAGCGCGACGTAGCCCGGTTTGTAGTCGGGCTGAGCGCCTGGAGCCGTTCGCGTGCCTTCAGGGAAGATCACGATCTCGCGGCCTTGACCCACCTTGACGCGGGCGTCGGCGAGCAACTGCTTGAGCGCCACCGACGCCTTGTCGCGTCGGACCCGAATGTGCTCGAACTTCATGCAGAACCAACCGTAGACCGGGATCCACTTGAGCTCGTCCTTCAGCACGATGGCCGGGTCGCGGAACACCGGCACCAGTGCGAAGGTGTCCCAGGCCGACTGATGCTTGGCAACGACGAGGCAGGCGCCGGCCGGCAAGTTCTCGCGCCCGCGCACCTCGAGCCTCGTGCCGCAGATCAGCCGTAGCAGCCACACGCATGTCCGGCCGTGCAGCTTCAGACCCTGCATGGCCCAGGATCGCGGCGCCAGCAGCAGCCAGATGCCGAACAGCAGGAACAGCGCGGTCGTCACATAGAAGACTGCCGCATAGGTCAGGGAGCGCAGCAACGTCACGGGACCCTTGCCTCTCGGGTGGCGCTTTTAGGTTCGTCACGTCGATGCGCGATCGAGCGCTGGATGTCGAGCGAGCCGATCATGCGGCTCACCCCCAGGCGGGCGGCCGAGGTGAGGAACTTCAGATACTCCCCGACCAGCAACCGCGCGGTCGGCTGGTGCTGCCACCAGGATTGGAGACGCAGCGAGCGCGAAGGAACGGGGTGGGGCAGCAGCGTCACGTCCGGCATGGCGCGCGAGAACTCGGCGAGGCTGCGCGGCATGTGGTAGCTCGAGGTGACGACGATCAGGCTGCGGAAGCCGCGTGCGATGGCCCAGTCGCGGGCCTCGTCGGCATTTCCAATGGTGTCGAGCGCTTCGAGCCCGATATCGATGCAGCATTTGAAGATTGCGTCGTTGCCGCCGTGCTGGCGCTTGAGGTCCTTCGGGGAACCAGACTTCGGATGGACGCCGGAGATCAGAAGGCGGCGCCCGTGTCCGGCCGTGACGAGCTGGATGCCGGTCGCGACGCGGTCCTCGCCGCCGGTCAGCACGACGATGCCGTCCGCCTTCGGCACGGGACCGAGCGGTGTTCTCCCAACGGAATTGGCGAACATGGTGAAACCAGCCGTCAGCGCCAGGGCGGTGGCGGCAAGTCCCGGTAGCAGCACTCGGAAAACCTTCGCCATGATGGCGGTCCGGCCGGGGTGGACTGCGCCTCCGGAAAACTGGAGGCTCACGAATCACGTCAGCAGAATAGACCAATTCGCCAAAGTTATGACCGATCTGCCGAGCATGGTTTTCGCACTGTGGATAACTGTCACGGATCGGGTCAGTGCTGGTCGTTCAGAATGCGGTAGACGCCGAACCGGGAGGTCAGCATGCACAGGCATGAAATGACCACCACCACTACCACCAGGACGAAATAGCCGGGCGCATCGAGGACGCCTGTCCCGACCATCCAGCGCAGGTCGGACATGGCCTGGCCACCGAGCAGCTGCATGGCGTTGGGCATCAGGAAGAACACCAGCATGGCCAGGATGGCGCCGACCACGCCGGCCCTGATGCCAAGGCGCAGGAAGTGCTTCTCGAACTCGCGCGCGATGAAGCGGTCGGTGGCGCCGACCAGATGCAGCACCTCGACGATCTCGCGGTTCGACGCCATGGCGCTGCGGGTCGCCGAGATGATGATCGCCGTCGTCGCCGCGCCGACCAGCATCAGGATTGCCAGCCCGCCCAGCGCGAGCGAGCGGGTGACCGTGTGGATCTGCTGCTGCCAGGTGCGATGATCGTCGAGCGCGACGGTATCCTTGAACTGGGCGGCGAGCTTCTGGCGCATCGGCTCGAGGTCGGGCGGCGAATTGCGGTTGAGCTCGACCGCGATCATGCGCGGCACCGGCAGGGATTTCAGGGCTTCGGTCTTGCCGAGCCAGGGCTCGATCAGGGCCGACGACTCCTCGAGGCTCATCGGCTTGACGCGATAGACGCCGGGCTGACGGGCGAGGAAGGCCGCGACGTCACGCACCACGCGGTCGGTGTCGACGCCATCCTTGGGCTGCACTTGCACCGTGATCTCGCCGGCGACGTCCTTCAGCCATGCGGAGGCGGCCTGGTTCATCATGTAAACAGCGCCCGCAGTCAGGCAGGCAAGGAAGCACATGATCGAGACGACGAGCGTCAGTGACCGGCCGGTTACCGAGCTTGCGGGCACCACCGGCGCGGTCGCCGGCTCCTTCGCGGATGTTCCGGTCGGCTTCGTGTCGGCCCTGAGCTCCTGGTCGACGTCGGCTTCCTGGTAAGCCGGCGGCGCCAGATAGGGATCATGCGTGAACGACGCCGACGGCTGCATGTCGGCGGGCTGGGCGGGCGCATAGGGCTGGGGCTGAGCCGGCTGCTGCTGGTGGCCATATGTGGTCGCCGGGCCGGTCGGCGGCCCGGTCACAGGTCCAGTCATAGGCTCTCCTGTCGGCGCCCGCGTGCGCAAGGGAGCGGCGGGCGGCGGCAGGCGGTAGGGCGGGCCCGGAGGCCGATCATATGATCCGGACATGGCCGTCGTGCAGCTCCAGCCGGGGCGCTTTGAACTGGCGCATCAATTGATGATCGTGGGTGGCAATGACGACCGACGTTCCAAGCCGGTTGAGTTCGATGAACAGGCGCAACAGCCGTCGCGCCATCTGCGGGTCGACGTTACCGGTCGGCTCGTCGGCGAGCAACAATTCGGGCTTTCCGATCACTGCCCGGGCGATCGCCGCCCGCTGCTTTTCACCGCCCGACAGCACCGATGGGAAGTAGTCCATGCGCTCACCGAGGCCGACCCATTGCAACAGGTCCGTCACGTCCTCCCTGTAATCCGATTCGCGCTTGCCGATGACGCGCAGCGGCAGCGCCACGTTCTGCCACGTCGTCAGATGGTCGAGCAGTCGGAAGTCCTGGAACACGATACCGATGCGACGGCGGAATTGGGCGCGCCGGGCGGCATCCACCCTCGTCACGTCTTGTGAGAACAGCGTGATCTGGCCGCGCGTCTGCTGCTGGGACAGGAACAGCATGCGCAACAGGGAGGACTTGCCGGCGCCCGAGGGGCCGGTGAGAAAATGGAAAGATCCCGGGCGCAAATGGAAGTTCACGTCGCGAATCACTTCTTGACCGCGTCCATACCGGAGCCCGACGTTCTGCAGCCTGATCACGCCTTCCCCTGCTGTTCGGTCCGCAAATCAGTATGAACCGGGACATACACGCGAAAACCGCGTCTTGTCACCCATGCCGGAGGAATGTGGCGCCGCGATGGGGCGAGGCCGCTGTTTGCGCAAGGACTTTCCAGTGGGACGGGCGAAGCGCCGCCTTCGCGGACGGTGTCCCGTCTGTTATGAGTGGTGAAGAACGGCCCGGATGGAGCATTCGGGCGCCCGGGCAGCTTGGGGAGCAGTACGATCGATGACAGCGGCGCCTGACGGCATCGAGGTGATCTATTCGCCCGAAACCATCGCTGATCGCGTCGAGGGCCTGGCTCGCGCCATAGTGGCGGCGGGGCTCGACAATCTGCTGGTGATCCCGATCCTGACCGGGAGCTTCGTGTTCTCGGCTGACCTTCTGCGGGCCTTGCAGAAGGCCGGCCTAAGCCCCGAGGTCGACTTTCTGTCGCTCGCCAGTTACCGCAAGGGCACCCACTCGGCAGGCGCCGTGGACATTCTGCGCGACCTGGAGCTCGAGGTCACGGGACGCAACGTGTTGCTCGTGGACGATATTCTCGACACGGGCCGCACGCTGGCCTTCGCCAAGGACCTGGTCGCGGCCCGCGGCGCGCGGACGATCAAGACCTGCGTGCTGCTCGACAAGCGCATTCGTCGCGCGGTGTCGATCGAGGCGGATTTCGCTGCCTTCGATTGCCCGCCGGTGTTCGTGGTTGGCTACGGCATGGATATGGCGCATCGCTATCGCGAGTTGCCGTTCGTCGGTCGCGTCGTCCCGCGAACCTGACGGCTGGTCGCACGCACATCGAGGAGGGCCCATGGCACGCATACTTCTCGCCGACGACGACCGGGGCATGCTCGACACCGCGCGGCGGGCGCTCGAACTCGACGGGCACAAGGTATCGACCGCCGACGACGGTGCGGAGGCCCGCGCCAAGATCGGCGCGGGCGGCGGCTTCGACGTGCTGGTCGCCGACGTACAGATGCCGGGCCTCGATGGCGTGACGCTGGCGCGGCAGGCGCTGGCGACGGGCGGCGGCATCAAAGTCGTGCTGATGTCGGGGCACGCCGAGGCACTCGAGCAGGCGAAGTCCATTCCTGGCGTGCAGACGATTGCCAAGCCGTTCCAGATCGACCAGTTGCGCGCGGTGGTACGGGCGGCGCTCGGCGGCTGAATCCACCTTGTCAGCGGGATAAACACCCACTGGATTTGGCTCAGAAGCTACTGCCAGGTTGGGTCAGGAACTCGGCTTCTTCCGGTGTGGTTGCGCGACCGAGTGCTGCATTGCGATGCGGGAAGCGGCCGAAACGCTCGATGATCGCCAGATGCGCAATGGCGTAGCGGGTGAGTTCGGGGTCGCCCAGGGCCGAGATCAGCGCGACCGAGCGGCGCTGGTCATCCAGGTTCTCGCTGTGCTCGAACGGCAGGAAGAGGAACAGCCGCTGGCTCGGCCCGTCGAGTTGTCGGTCGTAACCCAGGTCGACGGCCGCCCGCGCCAGTGTCAGCGCAAGATCGTCGCTCCCGAAGGCTTTCGCGGAGCCACGGTATATATTGCGCGAGAACTGATCGAGCACGATTGTCCCGGCAAGCGCTTGTCGCGGTGTGAGCGTGCCGGCAGACGGGGGCGACGACGCGACAGCGGCGTACAGATCGGTGAAGCGGTCGCGGATCGCCTGATCGACGCAATCGTCGCGCTTGAACCACTGTTCGGGCCTCAGCGTGCCGAACCAGAAGCCGAGAACGTCTTCGGGCCAACCCGTGTCGGCGTCCATCACGGCTTCAGCGCGTCGACCTGCTCCTTGGGGGCAGGGCTCAGGTTGACGCTCTCGCCGCAGCCACAGGCGCTCTTCTGGTTCGGGTTGTTGAACACGAACTGTGAGGACAGCTTGTCGACCTTGTAGTCCATCTCGGTGCCGAGCAGGTACAACACCGCCTGCGGATCGATGATCACGCGGGCGCCATCCTCTTCGACCACCTCGTCGAATTTGCC
>JANOJW010000401.1:0-9632 GCA_031418955.1 Hyphomicrobiales bacterium
CGCTCGAGGCAGCGGCGTCCGGCAAACCCGCTTGCGTCAACATCATGATCGAGAGCATCGCTGCACCGATCATCAGGGCGGGGGCGTGATCAGGTCGCAAGGGCACACGAGCATCACTCGGGACGCGCTCATTGCGTCCCGCTATCTTGGCAGGCTGGTGACAATCCCGGGGAGGCGAATTCATGGTTCATTCGACACTGAAAATCATCAGCGTGCTGGCCGTGCCGGCGCTCGCTCTGTCCGTGCCGGCTTTCGCACAGACCGGCGGCACCAAGCCCATCTACGGCGCCATCGCCTACAGCGTAACCAAAGGCAACGTCGGCTACGCCTGGAACAAGGCGACCCGCGCCGTCGCGTCGCAAGGCGCCATCGACGAGTGCAAGGCATCCGATTGCCGCGTTGTCACCGAGTTCTGGGGACGCTGCGGCGCGCTCGCGGTCGGAAGCAAAGGCTATGGCGCGGCACACGGGGAAACTCAGGCCGCCGCCGAGCGTGCGGCGCTCACCACCTGCGGCAGTCGCACCGAGAGCTGCAAGGTCGTCCGATGGGTCTGCTCGAAGTAGCGGCGCCCGCGATATTTACCGACGATCAGTTGGGTACTAGGAAACCGGCACTGGGCGGACTAATTTGTCCGCGGGTTCGGAAGCCGCACGGTACGTCTCAACGGACATGAGCCGCTTCACGCGCGCAGGCGCGGCCTCGATGGCGGCACTTTTCTTGCTCGCCTACACCGAAGGTGCACCCGCACGGGTCGTGGGAGCATTCGCCGATGCGTGGGTGAGCGGGTATCGCGGCACGGCGGCCAATGTCGCAGGTCCGGGCACACAGGCCGCCGCTCTGCTCCGCACCGCTCACGGTAGCGCCCCCGTTGCCGAACCGCCGGTGCACGACTGCGATCGGCATGCCGGCTCCCGTTCGACCATCGCCGCCTCGCAGACGGCGTGACCTTCGACAAGCTCGATGCGGCGCGCGCGATTGACAGCTGCGAAGCGGCCCTGAAGGCACACCCGGACTCGGCCCGTTTCGGGTTCCAACTCGGCCGCGCCTACGAGCGGGCCCGCCGCTTTCAGGACGCCGCGCGGGGCTCGCTCACAAAACTTCGCGGGTTGCTCGCACATAGTGAAAATTGATTGCGTCCAATCCGAGTTCCAAAGCCTCTCGGTATAGGGCGTCGTCCACCGTTACGAGTTGAGCACCCTTCGCCAACACAGCAAGCCAAGCGCAATCGGTTAACCCGAGACGGTCGAACGGATCGAGTGCTGCAGCGGTACGGCTCGGAACAAACTGCTCTTCGACCTCGTCTATCAGGTCCCGCAACGACTGCAAGACACGAGAGCGGGCAGGCTCGAACAATCCATACGGAGCCAAATTCGATACTTCGGACAAGGCATTTGGCGTTGTGATGGTTCTGTCGGCCACAGTCAAAAAGCCCAGCAGCAGCTCATAGTCTGCCTCGCTAAACTGGCTGAGGCGCTTGTGACGCTGAATGAGACCTCTCTCGGCCCTCCCGACCACCAGGAGAAGAGCGAGGTTGCTGTCTATCGCAAGATCCATTCTCAGGCTGCTACGCGATCACGATCCTTGATCGATACAGGCGTGCCAGTCGCCTTCGTCAGCCTGACAACCTTATAAACATAGGTCGAGTATCGTCCGGTAGTCTTCAACACTTCGTCGGGCTTCCTGAAGAACCCGAACGTAACACACCAAGCCTTGTCGGACTCATCGAACCAGATCTCTTCCAGTCTCGGCGGAGACATCAGTTCCGGACCGAACAATTCCTCCAGATAGGCCTTCGCAGCAGCTATTGCTTCTTTGGCCTCCATGACATCCTCCATTCAGTTCGCGGCCGGACCTTCGTTTTCGACAAAGGCCCGGTAGCCGCCCGAACTAGTTCTTCGCCTTGTCGACGAGCGCGCCGGCCTTGATCCAGGGCATCATGGCGCGCAGCTTGACGCCGACTTCCTCGATCGGATGCGCGTCGTTGATACGGCGCGTCGCCTTGAACTTCGGCAGGCCGGCCTTGTACTCGCGGATCCACTCGGTCGTGAACTGGCCCTTCTGGATATCGGCGAGGACGCGCTTCATCTCGGCGCGGGTCTCCTCGGTGATGATGCGTGGGCCCGTCACATACTCGCCGAACTCGGCGGTATTGGAGATCGAGTAGTTCATGTTGGCGATGCCGCCCTCGTAGATGAGGTCGACGATCAGCTTCACCTCGTGCAGGCACTCGAAGTAGGCCATCTCCGGCGCGTAGCCGGCATCGACCAGCGTCTCGTAGCCGGCGCGGATCAGCTCGACGAGGCCGCCGCACAGCACCACCTGCTCGCCAAACAGATCGGTCTCGCACTCTTCCTTGAACGTGGTCTCGATGATGCCGGCGCGGCCGCCGCCGATCGCCGAGGCGTACGAGAGAAAGAGGTCGTGCGCGTTGCCGCTCTTGTCCTGGTGGATGGCGATGAGGCACGGCACGCCGCCGCCGCGCGCGTACTCCGAGCGCACGGTGTGGCCTGGACCCTTCGGTGCCACCATGCCGACGTCGAGATCGGCGCGCGGCTCGATCAGGTTGAAGTGCACGTTGAGGCCGTGCGCGAACAGGATCGCGGCGCCCTGCTTCATGTTGGCTTGCAGGTGATCCTTGTAGATGTCGGCCTGCAGTTCGTCCGGCGTTGCCATCATCATCACGTCGGCCCACTTCGCAGCCTCGGCGACCTCCATCACCTTGAAGCCCGCGTCCTGCGCCTTCTTGACGCCGGCCGAGCCTTTGCGCAGCGCGATCGCCACGTCCTTGACACCTGAGTCACGCATGTTCTGGGCATGCGCATGGCCCTGGCTGCCGTAGCCGATGACGACCACCTTCTTGCCTTTGATCAGGTTCACGTCGGCATCACGATCATAGTAGACGCGCATGGGACTCCCCTTCGGCTGGCGCGGGTTGAAAGATTCTCTGTCGGCGCTTTAGTTGCCGGCGCATCAGCTGCCCACTTCGCAACCGCGCCTGATTTCGTTCGTAAAATCGTGGGGAACGCCTAACCGCTCACCGGCGCAGCCGCAAGCGGAAAGGTGCCCGCGAACCGCTACTGCCGGATGACGCGCGGCCAGTTCTGGTCGCCCCGCTGGATCATCGCTGCCTGGTCACGCCGCCAGCTGTCCTGTGTGCCCGGGCTCTGGTTGAGAAAGAGCCGCCCGTTGACGACATCGAACAGGCGCGGGTCCGACGTCGCCTTGGCGCCGGCCGCCACCGCGAACGCGCACCAGCCGCCAAACTGAGGGGCATAACGGTCGGGGTTGGCAACGAACAGGTCGCGGTTCTGAAGGCTCGCGAAGCGCCACTCGGCCTCCTTCCAGCGGACGCGGAACTGACCGGCGCCGGGCACCGCCTGGCTCTGGGTCTGATAGGCGACGACGTCGAAACCGCCGGCTGCAAGATCGCTGCCGAACTCGGCCCGACCGGCCTGGAAGATCTCCGGGCGTTGCGCCAGCGTCGGGCCGGCCCACACAGGCAGCGACACGAGCGCGATCAAAACGGCAACGGTGCACGCGCAGTTCGGCATGGGAGATCCTTCGAATGACAAGCCCGACGGTGTGAAGCTACAGCAGTTCGCCCGACGCGCAAATCCAAGGCATAGGGGCATTGTCCTGTCCTGCCACATGTGCACAATGCCCCCCAACGATAATAAATTCTGGGAGGACGAGTATGTCGATCTGGAGATTGGGGGCGCTTGCCGCGCTCGCAACTGGATTGGTCGCCGTGCCGGCCACCGCACAGACGCCCAAACGCGGCGGCATCCTGAACTACGCTGTCACTGCCGAGCCGCCGAACTACGACTGCCACGCCTCGCAGACCTTCGCGCTGCTGCATCCGGTGAGCCCGTTCTACTCGTTCCTCGTGCGCTATGACGCGAGCCAGGGCGCCAAGATCACCGGCGACCTCGCACAAAGCTGGACGGTCTCGTCGGATGCCCTGACCTACACGTTCAAGCTGCACCCCAACATCAAGTTCCACGACGGCTCGCCGCTCACGTCCGAGGATGTGAAGGCGAGCTTCGAGCGTATCAAGAACCCGCCTGATGGTGTCGTCTCGATCCGCAAGTCGCTGATGCAGGACATCACCGCCATCGAGACGCCCGATGCTTCGACCGTCGTGTTCAAGATCAAGAGCATCAACGCCTCGTTCCTCGACAACCTGGCGTCGCCCTTCAACTGCGTCTTCAGCGCCGCAAAGCTCAAGGCCGATCCAAAGTTTCCCCAGCAGAACATCCTGGGCTCCGGCGCCTTCCAGTTCGTCGAGTACATCAAGGGCTCGCATCTGACGGCCAAGCGCTTCGACCAGTACTTCAAGCCGGGGCTGCCCTATCTCGACGGCTACAAGGCGTACTTCGTGAAGACGAGCGCCGTCGTGCCGGGCATTCTGGGTGGCCAGTTCGACGCCGAGTGGCGCGGGCGCACGCCGTCCGAGCGCGACCAGCTGATGACCTCGCCGATGAAGGACAACCTCGTGCTGCACGAGGGACCATGGGCGACCAACAACATCATCATCTTCAACACCCAGCAAAAGCCGTTCGACGATCCCCGCGTGCGCCGTGCGCTCTCGCTCGGCATCGACCGCTTCGGCGGCAGCGAGGCACTTTCGAAAGTCACGTTCGTCAAGGCTGTCGGCGGGTTCCTGCGGCCGGGTTACGAATACGCGTTGCCAATGTCCGAACTCGAGAAGATCCCGGGCTACAGCCGGGATATCGAGACATCGCGGACCGAGGCGCGCCGGCTGCTCAAGGAGGCCGGCCACGAAAACCTCAAGTTGAAGCTGCACAACCGAACGCTCAACGAGCCCTATACGCCGATGGGCGTGCTGCTGATAGACCAGTGGCGCCGTATCGGCGTCACGGTCGAGCACAGCCAGGTTGAGACGACGCCCTATTTCGGCAATCTGGTCGACGGCAAGTTCGACGTGGCGCTCTATCCCGTCACTGTACCGGCGGACGAGGTGACGGCGCAGCACCAGTCCTACATCACCAACGCGAAGTCACCCAACAGCTACGCCCGCCACACCGACAAGAAACTCGACGACCTTTGGGAGGAGCAGGCGCGCACGCTCGATCCGGTGAAGCGCAAGGCCCTCGTCCACGCGTTCGAGAAGCACCTGCTGACCGAAAACTACTACCTCAACGTCAACTGGTGGCAGCGCATCATCGTGCACCACAAGCGGATCAAGGGCTGGAACTTCTCGGCCAGCCACTTCCAGGGCAACGACCTCGTTGGAGTCTGGATCGACCAGTGAGGGTGCGCCCAGCACCCGGCGCAGACCCGACGCGACACGGCACGGAATTGTCGGGCCTCGGCCGAAGTGCAGTTGGCCTCTACTCAAGGAGCGCCAAGGAGCACCCATGTACAAGATCGACGCCACTTCTAACTCCAAGCGCCGGTCCATGGAGGACTGGCTCTACGGCCTCGATCTTGTCTCACCCGAGCTGCGCTCAAAGATCGTCACCGCCTGGGTGACGACGTGGTCCTCGAGCCCCTACGAGCGGCTCGAGGACATGCCGTGGAGCCCGGGCCACGACTACCCGTTGATGCACCACGTCAACGAGGTGACGAAGGCTGGCGTCGACCTGGCCCGGCGCGCGGCGGCCGATTGGGGGACGACCTTCTCCAACGACGTGCTGGTCCCGATCCTGATCCTGCACGACGTCGACAAGCCGCTGATGTACGCCCGACAGGGTGGCGAGATCGTCGAGACGAAGCTCAGCCAAGAGATCCCGCACGGGGTCGTCGGCGGCATGCTGCTGAAGGAACTCGGCTTCGCCCACGAGATCATCGCGACCGTCACGTCGCACTCCCCGCGCATGCCGTTCCGCGTCAACTCGCCGATCGGGCACGTGCTGCATCACGCCGACATGTTCTCGGCCGATCACGTCTACATGGCACTGGGCAAGACGCCGGGCTTCGTCAAGTCGCACTGAGGAGTAGGTGCCCGGCTTCAGCCTGGCACCGTGGCACAGTCGGCGCGGTCAAATCGCGACACGCGCCCTCGTCAGCGCACCGCCTCGAACTCGCTGCCGGGCACGTCGGTCACGAACGACTTGAGATGCTCGAGGCCCGCCGGCACCGGCCCGCCGTAGGCCCAATCGAGCAGCTCCACCGTGTGCACCACTGGCAGCTTGGTGCCGTGCGCGATCTGCGTGATGCACCCCAAGTTGCCGGCAGCGATCAGGTCCGGGCGCACGCTCTCGATATTGGCGACCTTGCGCTCGCGCAGCTCGCCTGCGATCTCGGGCTGCAGAATGTTGTAGACACCCGCCGAACCGCAGCAGATGTGGCCCTCCGGCACGTCGAGCACGGTGAAGCCCGCCTTGCGCAGCAGCGCCTTCGGCTCCTCGGTGATGCGCTGGCCATGCTGCATCGAGCAGGCCGAGTGATAAGCGATCCGCAGGCTCGACCAGCGCTTTGGGGCCCCCAGATCATAGGCCGACAGGAACTCGGTGATGTCCTTCGACTTCTCGGCGATGTCGGCGGCCGCCCGCGCATATCCCGAGTGCTGCGCCAGCAGATGCCCGTAGTCCTTGACCATCGTGCCGCAGCCCGACGCGTTGATCAGCACGGCGTCGACCGGCCCCTTGCTCATGACCTTGACCCAGGCGTCGACGTTGCGCTTCGCCTGCTCGACGGCCTCAGCCTCCCGGCCCATGTGATGGACGAGCGCGCCGCAGCAGCCAGCCCCCGCCGCCACCTCGACGTCGACGCCACGCCGCGCGAGCAGGCGGATCGTCGCGTCGTTGATCGCCGGACGCAGCACCTGTTGCGCGCAGCCCGCGAGCAGAATGACGCGCTTTCGCCGTTCGCCTTCGGTCGCAGCCGTCCCGGGGCCGTCATAGCGCGCAGCCGCGAGCCCACCCCTCGGCGCGAGCTCCAGCATCGCCGCCATCTCCTTGAAGCCGAGCCGTCGCAGCAGCGGCAGGAACGGACGCCCAAACGCGGCCAACCGCAGTGCGCGACGGAACCGGTCGGGATACGGAATAGTCTCGGCCAGCATGCGCCGCGCCAGCCGCTGCTTCCATGGGCGCTTTCCCGTGTCCTCGATGTGGGCCCGCGCGAGGTCGACGAGATGCATGTAGTCGACGCCGCCCGGGCACGTCGTCATGCACGAGAGGCACGATAGGCAGCGGTCGATGTGGTGCTGCACCTGCGGGCTCGCATCGCTGCCCTTCTCGAGCATGTCCTTCATCATGTAGATGCGCCCGCGCGGGCTGTCGCGCTCGTCGCCGACCAGCACATAGGTCGAGCAGGTCGCAGTGCACAGTCCGCAGTGGACGCACCGCCGCAGGATCGCTTCGGCTTCGGCGAGCCGCGGGTTCTTCAATTGCTCGGGCGTGAAGTTCGTTTGCATGGCGCCTTTGGGGTTCGTCGGGCGGTCGGTTCGGTCGTGCTCGAGGGTGGGGCTGCTCAGAATGTCGCGTACATGCGGCCTGGATTGAGGATGCCGGCTGGATCGAAGATGTCCTTGAGCTTGCGGGTGATCTCGGCGAGCCCCTGTTCCAGCGGCTGGAACACGTCGACGGACTGGCGTACGGCGGGCTCCGCGCGGATCAGCGTCGCATGCCCTCCGTGCGAGGCGATGACACGGCGGATGTCGGAGGCGCCGGCGTCGGCCGTCGGCAGCACCTCCGCCCACACGAGCCCGCCCGACCAGTCGTACATGGCGCGGCACTCCATGAACCGTGTGATCCCGGCGACGACCTTGGGACCCGCCGACGGTGTCGTCGAGATGCGCCAGAGCGGCGAGGCGCTCGCCTGCAAGACCGAGAGCTGGCGCAGCTCGCCCCACAGCGCCGTCGAACTCTGATGATCGAGCACCCCGATCTGCCCGAAGACCTTGAGTTCGTCCTTGAGCCGCCCGGTCCGATAGGTGACGGACCGCGCGAAGCTCTCGATGCGGATCGCCGTCACCGACTTGCGCTCAGCCCGCAGATCGGGGTGCCAGAGGCGTTCGGCGAGCGACTGCTGCAGGTGCACTGCGCCCGTCACCTCGTAGGGTGACGTCATCGCCATCGACAGTGCCTCGACACCGATCTCGTCGTTGAGGCCGAGCAGGATCAACGTCGCCGACTGCTCGGGCGCCGGCTGCACCTTGAACGTCACCTCGGTCAGCACGGCAAGCGTACCCCAACTTCCCGTCAGCGCGCGGGCGACGTCATAGCCGGTCACGTTCTTCATGACCCGGCCGCCCGAGCGAAACTGCTGGCCATGGCCGGTGACCGCGCTGATGCCGAGCAGATGATCGCGCGCGGCACCCGCCGACACGCGTCTGGAGCCCGAGATATTGGTGCTGAACAGGCTGCCGATCGTACCTTGTCCAACGGGACCGCCGACGACTGGGGCGAGGTCGATGGGCTCGAACGCCAGCATCTGGCCTTGCGCGGCAAGCTCCGATTCGATGCGGGTGAGCGGCGTTCCCGCACGCGCCGACATCACGAGCTCGGTCGGCTCGTACAGCCGCACGCCGGTCAGCGAACTCATGGTGACCATCAGCGCCGACTGCACGGGGCGGCCGATGGCACGTTTGCTGCCGTTGCCGACGGTCTCGACTGGATAGCGGCCAGCGGACGCTTCAGCGAGCGTGCGCTGGAGCTCCCACTCGGTTGCAGGTTTCACGAGCGATTCCACGACGTCTCACTCCAGGCGGTCATGTCAGGCGGCGACCTCGCGGCCCTCGAGCGGGAAGACCTTCGCGGGATTGAGCAGCCATTGCGGGTCGAAGGCGGTCTTGATCCGCATCTGCAGCGCAAGCTCCTCGTTCGTGAACTGCACGCGCATGAGATCACGCTTCTCGACGCCGACGCCGTGCTCTCCGGTCAGGCAGCCGCCGACCTCGACGCACAGCTTCAGGATCTCCGCCCCGCAGCGCTCCGCCTTCTCGACCTGGGCCGGATCGTTCGCGTGATAGAGAATCAATGGATGCAGATTGCCGTCGCCTGCGTGAAAGATGTTGGCGACCTTCAGCCCATAGCGGTTGCAGATCTCGGTGATCTTGACCAGCACCTCGGGCAGCCGGCCGAGCGGGATTGTGCCGTCCATGCAGTAGTACTCGGAGATGCGGCCGATGGCGCCGAACGCCGATTTACGGCCCTTCCAGATCGCAGCACTCTGCTCGGGGCTCTGGCTGACCCGCACGATCGAGGGCTGGTAGGGCTGCACGATGTCGACGATGCGCCCGATCAGCACCGAAATTTCCTCCGGGCTGCCTTCGACCTCGATGATCAGCAGCGCCTCGACGTCGAGCGGGTAGCCGGCCTTGGCGAAGGACTCGCAGACATGGATCGCGGGCCTGTCCATGTACTCGATGGCGACCGGGATGATGCCGGATGCGATGATCGCGGAGACCGCGCGACCGGCGGCATCACTCGACCCGAAGCCCAACAGCATGGGCCTTGCGCCCTCCGCCGATCGCAGGATCCGCACCGTCGCCTCGGTGACGATGCCGAACTGCCCTTCCGAGCCGATGACGAGGCCGAGCAGGTCAAGCCCCGGCGCGTCGAGCGCATCCGAGCCGATGTCGACGATCGAGCCGTCGAGCATGACCAGGCGCAGGCCCAGCACATTATTGGTGGTGACGCCGTATTTCAGGCAATGGGCCCCGC
>JANOJW010000402.1:0-5753 GCA_031418955.1 Hyphomicrobiales bacterium
CCCGTTCGTTTCCTTACTGCCTCGGCAAGCGACAACGACGTACGGACCATCATGTCCTCCCGACCCGAGCCTTCTGGCTTCTGGGAATGGTCGCGCGGGCGAGAACTTGAGCGCAGCTTCCTCGTTGTCACCTGACGCGCCGAGGATATCGTGTGCTCGCTGGACGGAACCTATCGCCACGCCGCCCGAAGCTAACAAAGTGCCGGTCGAGTGTCACTGGCACAAATACGGCAAAAGCGCGCCCGCTCCTCACCCTTCCGTCCGGTCACTGGCGAGTGGCAAGCCGGCCCGCTTCAACTGGCCGTCGAGGCGTCCGCGCTTGGCTGGGTCGATGCGGATCTCGAAGCGCATCATGCCGTCCTCACCGATCGTCCGCTCGACGATCTCGACGTTCTCGTGCAGCCAGTGGATGAGCTGCCCCTTGGCCGCCGGCACGACGAGCAGCAAGCGCTCGTCGTTGCGCGAGACCCGCTCGTCGATGTCGCCGAGCAGCGCGCCGCACCCCTCGCCGGTGACAGCTGAGACCAGCACCGGGCTCGTATCGTTGCGCCGCGCGTTGTGTTGCAGCTCCTCCAGCGAGTCGGACGGTACCAGATCGATCTTGTTCCAGACCTCGAGGATGTGCGCGTCGGGGCCTGCGGTCGCGATGCCGAGTTCGTCCAGCACGCGGTCGACGTCCGAGCGCTGGGCCGCGGTCTCGGCATGCGAGATGTCGCGCACGTGCAGGATGAGGTTCGCCTCGATCACCTCTTCGAGGGTGGCGCGGAAGGCTGCGACCAGCATCGTCGGCAGGTCCGAGATGAAGCCGACCGTGTCGGACAGAATGATGCGACGGCCGCTTGCCAGCCGCACCTCGCGCATGGTCGGATCGAGCGTGGCGAACACCTGGTCCTTGGCAAGCACGCCAGCGCCCGTCAGCTTGTTGAAGAGGGTCGACTTGCCCGCGTTGGTGTAACCGACGATGGCGACGACCGGATACGGCACGCGCCGCCGGCCGGTGCGATGCAGCTCGCGGGTCCGCACCACCACCTCGAGTTCGTCCCTGATCGCATCGATGCGATCCTGGATCAGGCGGCGGTCGAGCTCGAGCTGGGTTTCGCCTGGACCGCCGAGGAAACCCGCGCCACCGCGCTGGCGCTCGAGATGGGTCCAGCTGCGGACCAGCCGGCTCTTCTGGTAGGTGAGGTGGGCGAGTTCCACCTGCAGCCGCCCCTCGCGGGTGCGCGCTCGTCTGCCGAAGATTTCGAGAATGAGCCCGGTGCGGTCGAGCACCTTGGCGTTCCAGGCCTTCTCCAGATTGCGCTGCTGCACCGGTGAGATCGCATGATCGACAATGACGAGTTCGACTTTGCTGATTTCCGCAAGCGCTTTGATCTCTTCGACCTTGCCGGATCCGAAGAAGGCGCCGGGCTTTGGTGATTGCAGCGGCACGATGATGGCATCGACCACGGCCAGGTCAATCGCCTCCGCGAGGCCGCGCGCCTCCGCCTGCCGGTCCTGCGGCGTGTGCATGACGGCTGTCTTGGAGGCGGTCTCCTCCTCGCCTGCACGCGGCGCACGCGCGCGCCGCTGGGTGCCGATCACCGGCACGAGCACGAGCGCGCGCGTCGGCCCCTTGGCGCGCTCGATGAAGGCTTTGCGTCCCTTGCGCGGTGCTTCGTCGTCACTGTCGGTTGGATCGGAAATCGGCGTAGCCTTTAGCTCTGTCCGCCTTCGGCCGGGTCGTTGTCCATCAGATGGACCGGCGCGCCGGGCATGATCGTCGAGATGGCGTGCTTATAGACGAGCTGCGAATGTCCATCGCGCCGCAGCAGCACGCAGAAATTATCAAACCACGTGACGATCCCCTGCAGCTTCACGCCATTGATCAGAAAGATCGTGAGTGGCGTCTTGGCCTTGCGGACGTGATTGAGGAAAGTGTCCTGCAGGCTCTGGGGGCGTTCGGGCATGGCGTTATCGCTCTTCTTTTTGATGTTGCGCGAAGTATTTCAGGCGATCGGCAGTGCCTTTCGCGTTGTCGATCTGCGCCGGTGGCGCGAGTCATCGCGAGAAATTGCAAAAAACTCCATTTCCCCGCGCAATCATGGGTAATCCGAATTGACAATACGCGCAAGTCTGACCACGGCCGATTGGTCCGTCGGCTGGATGTCAGGCCACCGCGATCTCCGCAGCACTATGGAACGCTGCCCGCAGCTTCAGGCTGAGTAGCCCCGGTGCACCATTGCCAATGGTTGTATTGTCAATCGCGACAACCGGCATCACGAGACTGGTCGCCGAAGTCAGGAACGCCTCGCGCGCAGCCTTCGCCTCCTCGACCGTGAACGGGCGCTCCACCACCTCGATCCCCTCGCGGCGCAGCAGATCGAGCAACGTCGTCCGTGTGACCCCGCGCAGGATCGCGCTGTCGATCTGGCGGGTGACGAGACGGCCCTCCCGGTCGACGATCCAGGCGTTGGCGGAGGCACCCTCCGTGACGAAGCCCGTCTCGTCGACGAACCAGGCGTCTTCGGCGCCTTCCGCCCGTGCTGCCTCCTTGGCGAGCGACGCTGGCAGCAGCATCACCGTCTTGATATCGCAGCGCGTCCAGCGGATGTCGGGCATCGTCTTGACGCCTATGCCCTTCTCGGCCTTCGCATTGGCCCGGGCGGGAATGGCCTGACGGGCGATCGCCACGACCGTCGGCGGCGTGCCGGCCGGCGGAAAGAAGAAGTCACGGGGACGCGCGCCCCGCGAGACCTGCAGATAGATCGAGCCGTTGTCGAGGCGGTTGCGGCGGATCGTTTCGCGCAGCACCCGCTGCCAGGCCGGCCGCGTCATCGGCCGCGTGATTTTGAGCTCGTCAAGCGAGCGCTCCAGCCTGTCCATATGCCGCGTCTCGTCGACGAGGCGGCCGCCCTTGACCTCGCAGACCTCGTACACGGCATCGCCGAACTGGAAGCCGCGATCCTCGGCCGACACCTGGGCCCGGTCGTAGGGCAGATACTGGCCGTTGACGTAGACAAAGCGGGACATGGGGCGGGCTTTCGGAGGGGACGCGAACAGAACACCGCAGTGGTTGCGCGTGCCGCGTCGCGTGTCAATGTGCGGTGCGGGATGGAGGCGCTCGTCGCCGTATCGCAGGTTCTAGCGGGCGGGGCCGGGGCCGACTTCGCCGCGCTTGATCGTCATTCTGCCGGTTCTGTCGCCGGCACACGCACAGCGTCCGGTGTCCGCTGGATCGCGCGGAGGTAGGACAGCTCGGCTGGTGTCGGCTCGGCCTCGTGTCGCTCCCACGCTCGAAGCGTGTCCACGGGGATGCCATACGCGGCGGCAAAGCCATCGAGGGTCATGCGGAGCTTCATCCTGATGAAGCGTGCCGGCGCGATGCGGCGCATCTTGACCAACTGCTCGGCTGTGAGCGGCTGTGCGTCGGGATCGGCAAGCGCGCACGCGGTGACCTCATCGTCGGTCATGGCATCGAGCCTCGCCCAGTCGTCCGGCGTCATGCCGTACTGATCCTTGCCGCCTTCAAGTGCCTTGTCGGTGGTACCGTTGTTGTTCATGTCGATTGGCCTTTCTGGCCGAGATGATGCGTGTTCGCGTGCGCGGTTCGTCGTCGACAACGCGCTCGGTGTAGACCACGAGCAGCACAAGATTGGCGGTCATGCCGATCCAGTGCCATCGTTCCTCTTCAAGATCGTCGTCCGGCTCGATGAGGCCGTTTGGATCGCCAAAGGCGGCGCGGGCAAGCTCGAAGCTGACGTCCCGGTCAGTCTGGTGCCGTCCCATGAGTTGCATCAACGCTGTACGATGGCGCATCTAGTGGTGGGCCCGGCAGGACTCGAACCTGCAACCAAGCGGTTATGAGCCGCCGGCTCTGACCATTGAGCTACGGGCCCGACCCGTCGCCGGCCCTCTGTATCGCATGGGGCCGGCCGCTGGAAGCGTGCTGCGGCTGGAGCCCGCTCGGGTCCGCACCGATTTGGCCGCAATGAACTGTCATGGTCGCGCCGAGGTCAGCCCTTTCCGTCGCGAGCACCGCCATGTCCCTACGACTGCCCTTGTCCTTCGCTGGCGCCGCGGTCCTTGCCGCGCTGCTTTCGGCGGCCATCCCCCAGCCCGCCCGTTCGCAGGAGAAGCGCATGGAGCGCAGCATCGCCATTTCAGCCTCGGCCCAGGTTGCAGCCGAGCCCGACATCGCCCAGATCGCAACCGGCGTTCTTTCGGAAGCCGACACCGCGCGCGATGCCCTGACCAAGAATTCGGCGGCCATGCAGAAGATCATCGATGGCCTGAAGGGCGCCGGCATCGAGCCCAAGGACATCCAGACCGTGCATTTCGGCATCAACCCGCGCTACACGCACGCCAAGGACGGCACCGCGCCGCGCATCGTCGGCTACCAGGTGCTGAACACCATGCGCATCACCGTGCGCGACGTGAAGCGCGTCGGCGAGGTGCTCGACGGGGTCGTCACGCTCGGCGCCAATCAGGCGGGCGGCATCTCGTTCGAGGTCTCCAAGGCCGAGACGCTGAAGGACGAGGCGCGCCGCCAGGCCATGGCCAATGCGCTGCGCCGCGCCAAGCTGTTTGCGGACGCCGCCGGCGCCGAGGTCGGCCCGGTGATCTCGATCTCGGAGGAGGTGCACGGGCCGAGCCCACGCCCGATGCCGGCCGGCCGCATGGCCATGTCGGCCGAAGCCGTCCCCGTCGAAGCGGGCTCCAAGACGCTCGAGGTCCGCGTGCACGTGACGTGGGGTCTGAAGTGAGTTGGCAACTGTCGACGACGTATCAGCGGAGCGAAGCCTCGTTTGAGGCCAAAGTCGGAAATCAGGGCCTCGGTCGCGGGGTTTGACTGACAGGATGCCTCGCGCAGCCCCGTGCACGCCCGTGCAGCGCGGTTACCAACCACTTGGCTAGTGGGGTAGCCGAGGGGTCGCAAATCGTTGCCGGCACGCACGCCTGCGCGTTAACCGTCTTTCGCCGCCAACTCGGTTAATGGGCCTCCGCGTCCCGCCTCGTGCATGACTACTGCGTCTTCGCGTCGGTTGCCGGGACGGGTGCGGCTTCCTAAGCAGTCCGGACTATCTGCCCGCGCGCCGCCGAGGCGCTGCTGCTTGCACACCACTCGACTGGAGACGATCGCCCGTGACCGCACCGTTGAACATCACCGAGACCGTCACCAACTGGCTCGCACGGTTCTCCGCCGCGATGGCCAACGGCAATGCCGCCGCCGCCGCCGCGCTCTTCACCGACGACAGCCATTGGCGCGATCTCGTGGCGTTCACCTGGCACATCCGCACGTTCAGCGGTCGCGATGCGGTTCGCGACGCCCTGGCGCGTGACGGCGTCGCCATGGCGCCGACGTCGTTGCGCATCGCGCCGGGCCGCTTGGCTCCACGCATGGTCACGCGGGCGGGCGTGCGCTGCATCGAGGCGCTGATCGCCTTCGAGACCAAGAGCGGACGCGGCAGCGGCATCCTGCGTCTCGTCCCGGCCGCAGCAGGCTCAGTAGAGCACAAGGCCTGGGTGCTGCTGACCACGCTCGACGAAATCAAGGGTCACGAAGAGCGCATCGGCCGGCGGCGGCCGCGCGGCGAAGAATGGTCGGGCGGCTTTGGCGGCGAGAACTGGATGGACCACCGCAACAAGCAGATCGCCTACGCCGACCGCGAGCCCGCCGTGGTGGTGATCGGGGGCAGCCAGTCAGGCCTTGGGATCGCTGCCTGTCTGGGCGTGCTCGGCGTCGACACGCTGGTCATCGACAAGCACGAGCG
>JANOJW010000403.1:0-5064 GCA_031418955.1 Hyphomicrobiales bacterium
CGATCAGCACGCCGCGCCCGTCCGGTCGCACGATGAGGTTCTCAGGGGATATGTCGCGATGCAGGATGGCGTGCGAGTGAACGAGTTCCAGCGCCTCCAGCACTGGGTAGGCGAGGCGGCGGATCTCGGTCTCCGTCATTGGCCGGCCAAGTGCTGCCAGATGCTCGCCGAGGGAATGCCCCTCCTCGTAGCGCATCACCATGTAAGCGGTGTCGTTGGCCTCGAGGATGCGCTGCACACGGGCGATGGCTGGATGATCGAAACGGGCGAGGAGTTGCGCCTCCTTGATGAAACTGTCGTAGCCCCACTTGAAGGTCTCGCCGCGTTCCCCGCTCCTCGCGCGCACGCTCTTTGAGGCATCACGCAGCGCGAACTCGGCCGGGAAATACTCCTTGATGGCGACCGGCCGCCCGAGCTTCAGGTCCTGCGCCAAATACGTGATGCCGAAACCACCAGCACCGATCACCTCCTCGATGCGATAGTCGCCTGCGAGCACCGTTCCCGTCCGCAACGGCTCCCTGTACTCCATCCAGCCCTCTCGTCGTCCCTGCAAGCCCGCGGCGTCACGGTAGCAGCCGGGCGGCCCATTTTGGCAAGGAGATTCGTCGAGCGAGGCGAGCGACGCTACGCAAGCGGATCGCCGCCTGAAGGGTATGCGGGCGATCACAGCGCGAGGCTCGGGCCCCGTGCACGGTAACCAGGCTTCCGTGCCGGAGAACGCGACATGAAAAACATCCTGACCATCGCTTTGACGATCGCTGCTCTCATCGGCGGCATCTCGCTCGGCCTGCTTGCAGGTTTGGCGTTCTTTCAATCCCGCTTTGCCAAGCGCCAAGCCTTGAGGTCGGAGGGCGAAGCCGGTGGAGCAGGCGCCGGGCAGCAACTCGAATGCCGCCCTCAGCGAGCGCACGACCACATCGCATGCCGAGTACGGCTGTGCGTCGGGCGGAGAGGGAGATTGATCCCCCTGCCCAACCCCGCCGTTGCCTCCCCTGCCCCACAACTGTCAAAGTCTCGGCATCAGTGTTTCGCTGGTACCGCCGGCAGGGATGGGGACGATGATGCGACGGGCGCTCGCGACGGTGTGCGGACTGCTGCTGTGGCTCGCCGCGGCCGGGGCAGCGCACGCTCGCGTTGAGACCCGCGTGGCGCTGGTCATCGGCAACAGTGCCTACCAGCACACGGCAAAGCTCACCAACCCCGAGCACGACGCCCGTGACGTCGCGACTGCGCTCACCGCGGCCGGCTTCCAGGTGTTCGAGGCTTTCGACGTCGAGAAGCGCCGCCTCGACGGAGTGCTGCGCGCCTGGGCCGACGCCATCGCCAAGGCCGATGTGGCGCTGTTCTACTACGCGGGCCACGGCGTGCAGGTGGGCCAGCAGAATTTTCTGTTGCCCGTCGATGCCAAGCTCGGCCGCGAGCGCGACCTCGAGTTCGAGGGCATCAAGGTCGATTTCATCCTGCGCCAGATGGAAATCGACCGCGAGGGTAAGACCTCGATCGTGATCCTCGACGCCTGCCGCGACAACCCGCTGTCGCGGTCGCTTGCGAGCAGCATGGGCACGCGCTCGGCCTCGGTCGGACGGGGCCTCACCGCTGCACCCGCGGGCATCGGCACCTTCATCGCGTTCGCGACGCAGCCCGGCAATGTCGCCCTCGACGGGGAGGCTGCCGACCGCAACTCGCCGTTCGCCAAGGCGCTGGTCCGGGAGATGCTGGTCAAGGGCCGCACTATCAGCGGCACCATGGGCGCGGTGCGCCGTGCCGTGATCGAGGCGACCAACGGACGCCAGGTGCCGTGGGATCACTCCTCGCTCACCGCCGACTTCTACTTCGTGCCGGCCACTGCGCCCGCAGCCGTCGCCGCACCGCCGCCCACCGACAAGGAGCGCGAGGAATTGGCCCAACTGCGCGATCGCCTGGCGAAGCTCGAAGCCGAGACGCGGCAGCAGCGCCCGTCCCCGCCCGCCGCAAGTGGACCCACTCCGGCCACCATGGCCGACGCCATGCGGCTGGCCGAGCTGCGCGCGCGCGCCGCCAACACCAAGGATCTGGTCGACGGCCTGCAAAGGAAACTGTTCGAGGCGCGCCGGATCGAGTCGACGGCCAAGGACCCGACCGAGCGACACAAGCTGCAGCGCGACTCGACGAACATCCAGATGGAGATGACGCGGCGGGCCCAAGACCTGAAGAAGCTGCGCGAGGAGATCGCCACGCTCGAAAACCCCGGAGCGGCTGCGGCCGGCGCGCCACAGTTCATCGTGCGGCCCACCAATCGCATCGCCGGCGACGGGCTCACCGCCCCGCCCAGCACGGCCAACTGCGAGAGCCGCTGCCAGATGCTGCAACCGCAATGCGTCGCCTGGAACCTGTCGCGCGGCGGCGAATGCGAGCTGCTGTCGAGCTACCGAGAGCGGCAGGACGCCGCCGACTGGCGCTCGGGTCTGCGGTCCGACATCGTTGCAACGCCACAGCCGACCGCCGCCGCTTCTGTCCCGCCCGTCATCCCGAAACCCGGGCCCCCGCCGAAGGTCTCGCTCGATTTCGAGGAGCGCGACAACGTCGGCCTGATGGGTGTCGAGATCGGCGACCCGTTCCGCGCGCCAAGCCCCATCGCCTGCCGCGAGGCCTGCACGAAGGACGCCCAGTGCGTCGGCTGGCAGCACGGCAAGAAGGTCGGCGTGATGGGCCAGTGCCAGCTCTTCTCACGCCTCGACGCCCGACGCGAGGACAACCAGTGGCGCTCGGGCGTTCGCGTCGTCGCGCCGGCGCGGTAGGGTTGCGCGCACGCGCCCCCGCGTCCCTTTGGTCGTCGACAGCTCGCGCATGATGCGCGATGAGGCACGCGGGACATGCCGCGACGCCGAGGACGGGATGAACGAGCTGCCGCCGGGCTACCGGTATCATCATTGGACCCCGGAGGAGGTGTCGCGCTTCTGGGACTTCGTCTCTAAGGTCCAGCCGGACAGCTATTTCGCCAAGCAGGTCGGACCGCAACTCGTCCATCACTTCGCGCACCTGATCCAAGGCGCATCGCGCATCGTCGATTTCGGCTGCGGCGCCGGCTTCTTCCTCGAAGCGCTCGCCGCCGCGGGCGCGACTGGCCGCGAGATCCACGGCTTCGACGTGTCGGAAGCCTCGCTCGAAGCCACCCGCACGCGCATGGCGGGCGTGACCGGGTTCGCCGGCGCCTTCGGCATAGCCAAGGCCCCGGCGCATGCCCGCAGCTTCGATCTGGGCTTCTGCCTCGAAGTGGTCGAGCATCTGCAGGACGCCGAGCTCGACGCCGCGCTGGCCTCCATGCATGCCATGCTCAAGCCAGGCGGCCGGCTCGTCGTGACGACGCCGAACGAAGAAGACCTGAGCAAATCCTGGATCCTGCTGCCGCAGACGGGCGAGATCATCCACCGCTGGCAGCACGTGCGAACGTGGTCACAAGCCACGCTCGCCACGAAACTGCGCTCATCGGGCTTCACGCCCGAGCACGTCTATGCCTGCAACGTGCTCAGCTTCGGCCTCAAGCCGGAGGCGATCGCGCGCCGTATCGGCTACGCCCTGCTCCGCCGCAAGCCGGCGAACCTCATCGCCGTCGCCGTGCGGGTGTAGCCCTCACCCCCGGCCGACGACGGTGACTGCGCCACCGGTCGCCGTGCGGCCGCCGTCGACGACGTACTGTGCGCCAGTGATGCTGGAAGCCAAGTCGGAGGAGAGGAACAGCACCACGTTGGCGATTTCCTCAGGCGTGGCGAAGCGCCCGAGCGGGATCGCGGTCTGGTACTTCTTGGCGACGCCGGCTGGATCACTCGGATTGATCTGCGCCTGCACCGACTGGATCATGCGCGTCTCGACGGGGCCCGGACACACCGCATTGACACGGATGCCGTGGCCCGCCACCTCGCCCGCAACCGCCTTGGTGAAACCGATGACGGCGTGCTTGGAGGCCACATACGGCGCCATGTTCGGCGAGCCGACGAGGCCCGCGATCGACGCCGTGTTCACGATCGCGCCGGAGCGCTGTTTGATCATCACCGGGAGCACGTGGCGAAGCCCCAGGAACACGCCCTTGACGTTGACGTCCATCAGCTGGTCGAACAGCGCTTCGTCGTACTCGGCGATCGGACGCACGACGCCCTCGATGCCGGCATTGTTGTGGAAGCAGTCGATGCGCCCGAATTTGTCGAGCGCCGCTTTCACATAGGCCTGCACGTCCGCAGATTTCGTCACATCGGCAGAGATACTGATCGCCTGTCCGCCCTTCTGCTCGATCGCTTGCGCGGCGGCTTTCGCATTGGCCGCGTCTCGATCGACCAGCACGACCCGGGCGCCATACTGCGCAAAGCCCATCGACACCGCGCGGCCGATGCCGTTTGCCGCGCCCGTAATGACCGCCACTTTACCCTTGAAGTCCATCGTAACTCTCCGATTTCGTCACGCACGTTGTGGGCAGAAGTTGTGCGACCCGCCTCGCCGGCGGTCAAGTTGCAGTTCGCATCCAGGCTTCGCGCGAGCGCCGCGATCACCCGCGGTTGCCGCCCAGCACCTTGCGCGAGACGACGACGCGCATGATTTCGTTGGTGCCCTCCAGGATCTGATGCACGCGAAGATCCCGCACCAGCTTCTCGAGGCCGTAGTCCTTGAGATAGCCATAGCCGCCGTGCAGCTGCAGCGCCTCGTTGCAGATCTGAAAGCCGAGGTCGGTGGCGTAGCGCTTCGCCATCGCCGAGTACATCGAGGCCTGGGGGTCGGCGCGATCGAGTGCATCTGCCGCGCGGTAGATCATCAGTCGCGAGGCCTCGAGGTCGGTCGCCATGTCGGCAATCTTGAACTGCAACGCCTGGAACTCCGCCAAGGCTTTGCCGAAGGCCTTGCGCGCGAACACGTAGGAGCGTGTCTTGTCGAGCGCATTCCAGGCCGCGCCCAGCGAGCAGGCGCCGATGTTGATGCGTCCCCCGTCCAGGCCCGACATGGCAAATCGGAAGCCTCGACCCTCGACGCCGCCGACGAGGTTCGCCACGGGCACACGGGCATTGTCCATGATGACTTGCCGGGTCGGCTGCGCGTTCC
>JANOJW010000404.1:0-9499 GCA_031418955.1 Hyphomicrobiales bacterium
GTGATCGTGGTGGTGGTGATCGGGGCGGCGGCGACCGGGGTGAGGTACGCGGCGGCGATCGAGGCGCTGATCGCGGCGGCGACCGTGGTGGTGATCGCGGCGCTGACCGCGGAGCTGATCGCGGCGGCGACCGGGGTGAGTTCCGCGGCGCCGATCGAGGCGCTGACCGGGGTGGTGACCGCCCGCCGCGTCGGGACCGCGAAGGCAGCGGCGGCGAGCGTCGCGACCGGCGCCCGCCCCCGCGCGACAATGATTGATCCCAAGCAGCTATAAGCAAGAACTTGAGGCCGCCCGGCTCGACGCCCGGCGGCCTCGATTGTATCTGCACCGTCGTCCAACCCTCGAGCCTTCCGATGCGCGCCCTGATCCCCTCGATGCTCGCCACGTTCGCTGTGTCGATGGGGATCGTGTGGCTGCTCTCGACGCCGCGGCTCGCTCCCCTCGTGCTCGATCGGCCCAACGAGCGCTCGTTGCACGACACACCGATCCCGCGGACCGGCGGCGTCGGACTGATGCTGGCGGCCGCATTCGGCTGGTGGTTCTGCGGCGTGGCTGCCCCCATGCTGCCCATCGTCATGATCGCGCTCCTGCTCGCGGCGCTGTTTCTCGGCGACGACATCGCCAGCCTCTCGGTCGGCGTGCGGTTCGGCGCGCAGTTCGCGGGCGCGATCGCGTTCGTCGCCTGGACATGGCCCTATCCCGCCTGGCTTGCACCACTCCTGGTGGTCGGTCTCGTGTGGTCGATGAACCTGTACAATTTCATGGACGGATCGAACGGGCTTGCCGGCGGTATGACGGCGATCGGCTTTGGCGCACTGACGCTCGGCGCCCTGACTGGATTTCACACCGGAGATGCCGTCCTTGCCAGCACGGCCGGCATCGTTGCTGCGGCCGCCGCCGGCTTCCTGGTGTGGAACTACGGCGCCGCGCGCATCTTCCTTGGCGATGCGGGCTCCGTGCCGCTGGGCTTTCTCGCGGGCGCTCTGGGCATCCTGGGCTGGCGCAGCGGCACTTGGCCGTTCTGGTTGCCGCTGCTCGTCTTCTCCGTCTTCATCGTCGACAGCGGGCTGACGCTCGCCAAGCGTCTCATCCACCGCGAGAATCCATTTCAGGCCCACCGCTCGCACTACTACCAGCGGCTCATACGCATGGGCTGGAGCCACACGGCGACAGCGCTCAAAGCCTACACACTGATGTTCGCCTCGGCGGTGTCAGCCATCGCCTGGCAGTCCGCCCCGGCGAGCACTGTTTGGGTCGGCCTCGCCGCCTGGTCAGCGATCCTCCTCAGCCTCGCGATCCTGATCGATCGCCGCTGGCGCGCCTCCCCGATGCGCACACCGTCCTGAGGCGCGGCCGCCGGCCATCATCAGTGTCCGGTGCGCTCCGTTACGGCTCGATGCAGCAGCAGCACCGGCACGAGACCCACAGCGACGATCGCCAGCGCGCCGACGCTCGCCGCCTCCGGCTGCTCGATCGAGACGAGGCTGTAGACGTGCGTCGCCAGCGTCTCGAAATCGAAGGGCCGCAGCAGCAACGTCGCCGGCAATTCCTTCATCGCATCGACGAACACCAGCAGCGACGCCGTGCCGATCGCCGGCACCAACAGCGGCAGGTGCACGCGCCAGAGCGTCGAGAGCGCGGATTCACCGAGCGTGCGGGCCGCCGCATCGAGGTTGGGCGAGATGCGCTCGAGACCCGCTTCGATGGTGCCGAGCGAGACGGCCAGAAATCGCACGGTGTAGGCCAGCACCAGGATCAGAATTGTCCCTGAGAGCAGCAGTCCCGTCGAAATACCGAAGATGGCGCGCGCCAACGCATCGACGTGCTGGTCGAGCGCAGCGAGCGGCAGCATCAGGCCGAGCGCCAGCACAGTGCCGGGAAGCGCATAGCCGAGGCCAGCGATCGCCACGGCCGGCCGCGTGAAGCCATTGGCTGCGACCCGGCGCGCATAGGCGAGCAGCAGGGCGAGCGCCGCCGCCACTACCGCCGCCACCGCCGCGAGCAGCAGGCTGTTCAACGCTGCGCGCCAGAAGCCGCCGGCGAGAGCGGCTTCCGCATGGCGCACGGCATTGGCGGCAAGCACTACCGCGGGCACAGCGAAGCCCACGACGAACGGCAAGCTGCACGCCACCGCCGCGCCAAGACCACGCCAGCCGCTCAGATCAGCGAACGGGATCGCGCGATAGCGGCCGGTGGTATGATGAAACTGACGCCCGGCGCGCGCCGCGCGCTCCAGTGCGAACAGCAGGGCGACAAACACCAGCAGCACACCCGACAATTGCGCCGCACCCGACAGACTCGAGCGCTGCTGCCACGTCTGATAGATCGACGACGACAGTGTTCGCACACCCAGATGCTGCACAGCGCCAAGGTCGTTCAGGCATTCCATCAGTACCAGCGCCACGCCTGCCGCCAGCGCCGGCCGCGCCAGCGGCAGTGCCACCGAGGTAAACGCCCCGAACGGCGTACGGCCGAGCGTGCGCGCCACCTCGAGTGCACACACGGATTGCTGGATGAAGCTCGCGCGCGCCGTCAGATACACATACGGATAGAGCACGGCCGAGAGGATCAGGATGGCAGCTGGCAGCGAGCGCACTTGCGGGAAGGCGTACTGGCGCGCCGAGGTCCACCCGAACAGCGAGCGCAACGCCGATTGGACTGGCCCTGCATAGTCGAGCAGCTCGACATAGGCATAAGCGACAATGTAGGTCGGCACGGCCAGTGGCAGGATCAGCAGCCGGTCGATCAGCCAGCGGCCCGGGAAGCGGTACATGGTGACGATCCAGGCGGTCAGTGTGCCCGTGACAAGCGTGACTACACCGACGCCCGACATGAGACCGATGGTCTGCCCCGTCGCATCAGGCAGCACGGTGCGTGTCAGATGCCGCCAGACGCTGAGATCACCCGACAACGACAGCGCGAGCACCGTCGCCACCGGCAACATCATCACCGCCAGGATCGCCGCGACGACCGCCGTCCAGACCGGCGACGCACGCCGCTTCGCCCGCCAGGCCGCAATGCGGCTGGGCAGCGTCATCGCACCATGCAGGGGCCCGAGCGGCCATCCCGACGCACGCCTGCTCATACGTCGGCCGCTTTCGTCCGAAATCCGCTAATCGCCTTCGTCTTGTGTGCCTTCAGCAAACGCGGCTCGGTCTCCCTCCCCCCTTGCGGGGGAGGGCTGGGGTGGGGGGTGTGCACAATCATCTGCGTCGTGCACCACCCCCATCCCCGGCCCTTCCCCCGTAGAGGGGGAAGGGAGAAGTGTGCAGCCTCAACGTCCTGCTGCACAGCACACCGCCACTGCGATAACTCTGTCACTGAAGGCCTGCCGCTGCCCGTGATCGCGCGCGCTCGGTTCACCTCGGCCGTGCCTTCGGTCAGGAGCTTGGGCCAGCGTCGAAGTTGACCTTGTCGACGAGTTCGGACGCCTGCCGGCGCAACCGCACGATGTCCGCGATCGGCAGCGGGTCGGGCTTCAAGTGGCCAAGCCCGTTGAGGAGATCGGACGGTGGCACGCCGGCGGTGACGGGATACTCGTGGTTGACGCTGGCATAGAGCGCTTGCGCCTCTGCCGACAGCAGGAACGCGACGAGGCGCTGGGCTGCGTCCTTGTGCGGCGCATGCCTGGCGATCGCCACGCCGGAAACATTGACGTGCGTGCCGCGGTCGCCAGCGTTGGGGAAGATAACGCGCACCGCGTTCGCCCATTGCTTCTGCTCGGGAGACTTCTCGTTCGTGAGCATCAGGCCCATGTAGTAGGTGTTGCCGAGCGCCAGATCGCACTTCCCCGCCCACACGTCGCGCACCTGCTCGCGGTCGCCGCCGGCGGGGCGGTGTGCGAGGTTGGCCTTGACGCCCTTCAGCCAGGTCTCCGCTTTCTCCTCGCCCAGATGCGCGATCATGCTCGCGATCATCGCCGTGTTGTAGGGGTGCTGACCCGACCGCGAGCAGATGCGGCCTTTCCACTTCGGATCGGCGAGCTGCTCATAAGTGATGGCAGTGTCCTGGACGCGCTCCTTCGACGCGTAGATGACACGCGCGCGCAGCGTCAGCGAGGTCCACTGGCCGTCCGGGTCGGCGAGACTGCCGCCCCCGGGCGATACCGCGTCGATGCGCTGTGTGAGCGCCAGCGCCTTTGCCTCGACGAGGCGCGTGGCGTCGGTTGTCAGCAGCACGTCGGCACGGCCGAGCGCACCCTCCGCCGCCATGCGCTCGACGAGCCCGTCCTTGGCGAAGACGAGGCGGGTCTTGATCCCGGTTTTGTCGTTGAACAGTTTCAGCAACGGCTCCACGAGCTGCGGCTCGCGATACGAGTAGATATTCACCTCTGCCGTCTGCGCCGCCACGGGGTTCACCGTCGCCACAGCGCAACCGAGCAGCACTGCCGTCCAACTTCCGACTGCAAGCCTCATGTCTCTCTCCTTTCGACCGCAGAGGTTAAAAGCCTCTCGTCGTTCGACCGTGCATCAGCACTGTGGCAGAGAGTTAAGTCAATAAAGCAGCGCGTTTCGCGACAATAAGCGCTCTTTAGAATTGGTCGAATTCTCAAGTGATGTCGTGGCCATAAGCTTCAGGCGCGACCTCACGCATGACACGCGCCTCGACGTGCAGCCGTCATGCCGCCGTTGCCGGCGCCGCGAACGAGAGGCGCAACCCTGCGCCCCGCGGGCCGGCGCCCAGCACATCGAGCCGCCCGCCCGCTTCAACGGCGAGCTCTCGCGACAGGGCGAGACCGGTGCCCGCCGGCGCGTCCACCGAGAACCCTGGTCCATCGTCCTCGACCTCGATCCACTGCACGCCTGTCGGTTCGCCACCCGTGCGGATCACGATGCCCGGCGCGGGGCCGGCGTGCCGCAGTGCATTGCCGACGAGGTTCATGAGGATCTCGTGCACATGGCTGGCGATGGTCGCTGCATGAACGTCGACGCTCACCGTGCGCTCCACCGTGAGATGCCCGCCCGCCCGATCGACCAATGGCGCCATCATGCGCGCCACGCTCCGGGCCGCCTCGTCGAGCGAAACCGGCCGGCGCGCGCTCGCCGCGCCTCCCGACTGATGCCGTTCGAGCAGCGACGCCAACACATCGAGGCCGATCTCGGCCGCGCGCCGGATCTGCGCCGCGTGCTCGCGCAGCCTTGCCTCGCTGTCGGGCCCTGGCGGGCTTTCGAGCATCAGATCGGCGTAGGCCTGGATCGCCGCCAGCGGCGTGCGCAGCTCGTGCGCCAGCAGGGCCAGCGGTGGCGGGTCGTCGGTGCCGATGGTGAGGCCCTGGTCCATGCGGGCCATCCTCGCCGCGACACCGATTCGCGTCCATGCATGGCGACGAAATTCCGGTGGATGGCGAAGGGCTTGGGCAGCCCATCGGATCACGCCACGAACGGCGGCGGTGTATCCGTGGCGAGGATCTCACGGGCCCGGGCACAATCGCGGCCGATCTGCGCCACCATTGCGTCCATGCCATCGAACCGCTTGTCGCCCCGGATGTAGTCCACGAAGGCGATGTCGATCTCGCGGTCGTATAGATTGCCGGTGAAATCGAACAGGAACACCTCGAGCACCGGCGGGCCATTGTCGAGAGTCGGCCGGGTGCCCAGATAGGCGGCCCCCTGGAGGTAGCGGCCATTGACACCGACGAACACCGCATAGATCCCGTGCGCCAGCGTCGTCGACTTCGGCAGTTGGATGTTGGCTGTTGGAAAGCCGATGCCGGTGCCGATGTGCGCGCCGCCGACCACCCGGCCGCGCACCTGCCACCAGTGCCCGAGCATCTCGGCGGCGCCCCGGACATCGCCTTGCGCGATCTCGGCCCGAACGGCGCTCGAGGAGAACACCTCACCGCCCTCGGCGACGGGTGGAATGATGCTGACGCCGAAGCCCATTTCCGCGCCGGCCTGCCGAATGTTATCGGCGCTCCCCGATCGACCTTTCCCGAACAGGAAATCATAGCCGATCACCACATGCCGCACGCCGAGCCCCGCCACCAGCACCTGCTCGATGAACTCCTCGGCCGACATCGCCGCGAGCCGCTGGTCGAACGGGATCACGACGGCGAGGTCGAGGCCGAAGCGTTCGAACAGCACGAGTTTCTGGGCCAGCGATGTCAGTCGAAAATGCGGGCGCTCGGGATGGAAGAACTCCCGCGGATGCGGCTCGAACACCATCGCGCCGGCCAAGTGCGCCGCGCCGTGCCGGGTCGAGGCCCCGGCCCGTTCCTTGGCGCGTGCGAGCAACGCCTGGTGCCCGCGATGCACCCCGTCAAAATTGCCGATGGCGAGGGCTGCGCCGCGAAGGGCGATGGGAACGTGATCGTAACCGTGGAAGACGTGCATAGGTTGAGTTTCAGGTTTCAAATTCTGGGTTCCAGGGACCTGTACTCTACACCCTGAAACCTAGAGCCTGGAACCTGGAACCTCACTTGCGGCCGGGCACCATGAGCACAGCCTCGCCCTCGAGCACGGGTTTGCCGGCGACCGAGCACACGCAGGCAAAGCGCGCGCGGCGCTTGCCCTCGATCAGCTCGACGACCTTGACGGTGGCGACGACCGTATCGCCGATGCGCACCGGCGCCTTGAAGTTCAACGTCTGCGACACGTAGATGGCGCCCGGTCCCGGCAGCTCCATGCCGAACACGGCGGAGATGTAGCCAGCCGACAGCATGCCGTGGGCGATGCGGCCCTTGAATAGGGTGGCCGCTGCGTACTCGGCATCGACGTGTACCGGGTTCCGGTCGCCCGTCACCTCGGCGAACGCTGTGATATCGGCTTCGCTCACGGTCCGCGACAGGGCGGCCTCCATGCCGACCGCCAGGTCTTCGAACAGGTAGCTCTTGCGTGCGACGGCCGTCATGCTGCCCCCCAAGGCGTCCCGATCCAAAGAACCATGCCCATCTCGTGGACCCAACGACCGGTAACACCGGGGGCTGGCGCCCGGCAATACGTGTTGGTTATCCCACTTCAAGCAACATCAACCGCCACGCGAACAAGCATTGCAGAGCTTCCTCGAACCACGCTATAAGCCCGCATCCCCTCATCCTTTTGAGAGTTGAGACCGTGGCTCCTTTGGCCCGGTCAGGAAGAGAACCCCCATGAGCGCGCGTAAACCCCTGATGCCGAAAGCCACCGCCGTGTGGCTGGTCGAGAAGACCAATCTCTCGTTCGAGCAGATCGCCGAGTTCTGCGGCCTGCATAATCTCGAGGTCAAAGGCATCGCCGATGGCGACGTCGCGCAGGGCATCAAGGGCATGGACCCGATCGCCTCGGGTCAGCTGACGCGCGAGGAGATCAAGAAGGCCGAGGAGAAGCCGGACCACCAGCTACGCCTGGCCGAGGCCAAGTTCGAGGTGCCGGTGGTCAAGACCAAGCGCGGGCCCCGCTATACGCCGGTCTCGCGCCGCCAGGACCGGCCGAACGCGGTGCTGTGGCTGCTCAAGATGCACCCGGAGCTGAAAGACAGCCAAATCATCAAGCTCGTCGGCACGACGAAGCCGACCATCGCCGCGATCCGAGAGCGGCAGAACTCAGGCACCCTCGTGCCGCAGGATCCGGTGACGCTGGGCCTGTGCTCCCAGATCGACCTCGACACCGCCGTGAAGGCGGCCGCCAAGCGCGCCGTTCCGGCAACGCCTGAAGCAGTCGCGGCCGGGCCTGCCCGCGCGGGCTCGCTCTTGCCGGCTGCGGAGACGATCCGTGGCCTCGAGGATCAGCCCGACATTCCCGACGGCAGCTTCGGCATGAGCGTCGCAGAGAGCGAGAAGGCGCAAAAGGCAGCGGAAGCCGACGAGACCTCGCGCGTGTTCGCCAAACTCAAGGAGTTGCAGCGCCCGGCCGAGGAGAACGACCCGGAGTAAAGGTCACTTTGCCTTCGGCACCGCGATGTTGTCGATGAGCCGGGTGCGGCCGAGCCAGGCGGCGGCGAGGACTCGGGCCCGCCGCCCCGACTTTCGCTCCCAGGTCTTAAGCGTCTCGGCGTCGCGCACCTCGACATAGTCGATTTGGTGGAAGCCAGCAGCAGTGAGCGCAGCGAGGCCCTCAGCGATCGCTTTGTCGAGCCCGCGGCCCTTCGCGGCTGCCTCAGCGATCCTGACGACGACCCGGTGGATGGTGATGGCCTGCGCCCGCTCGTCGACCGACAGGTAGCGGTTGCGCGACGACATGGCGAGGCCGTCCGGCTCGCGCACGGTCGGCACGCCGACGATCTCCAGGGCCAAATCAAGGTCGCGCACGATCTGGCGGATCACGCAGAGCTGCTGGTAGTCCTTTTCACCGAACATCGCGAAGTCGGCGCCGGTCTGGGTGAACAGCTTGGTGCACACGGTGGCGACGCCGCCAAAGAAGTGCGGGCGGAAATCCGTCTCGAGGCCCTCGGCGGCACCGGCCGGGATCACCTTCGTCGCGAAGCCATCCGGGTACATTTCGGCCTTCAGCGGCGCCCACACGAGATCGCAGCTGACGGTTTTCAACTTGGCGAGGTCGTCCTCGAACGTGCGTGGGTACTTGTCGAAATCCTCGGTCGGCGCGAATTGCGCCGGATTGACGAAGATCGAGGTGATGGTCCGGGCAGCCCGCTTCTGGGCCTGCCGCACGAGCTCCAGGTGCCCCTCATGCAGCGCGCCCATGGTCGGGATCACGGCCACCTTGTCGCCAGCCTTGCGCCAGCGGGCGACGATCCGGCGAAGCTCGGCGACGGTGCCGACGAAGGGGACTGACTTCGTCAAGGGCGCTCTCCCAGCGATTGGAGCATACGGGCGCGACACATTGTGTCTGCCGGCGCCCGCGTCAAGTGCGGGAGCGCGAAGGCTGCCCTTCGACTTTCGCGCACGTCGCGCCGTTGGCACTACTTGAGCGATACAGAACGCACGCGCTTGACGCCGGCAGCCGCCATCTCCGCCCACGCCTTGGCCAGCGATCCGCCGAGGTCGATGGCGCGGCAGGCATCCTCGATGACGGTCGCCTTGAAGCCGAACTTGCGGGCGTCGAGCGCCGTCCAGCCGACGCAGAAGTCGGTGGCGAGGCCCACGACATAGGCTTTGGTGAGACCGCGCTCATGCAGATAACCGGCAAGCCCCGTGGGAGTCTTGCGATCCGCTTCCAGGAAGCCCGAGTAGCTGTCGACGCGTGCCCGGTACCCCTTGCGCACGACCATCTGCGCGTGCGGCACGGCCAGGTCCTTGTGGAACGCCGCGCCGTGGGTCCCCTGCACGCAATGGTCCGGCCACAGCACCTGCGTGCCGTACCGGAGCTTTTTGGTATCGAACGGCTTGGCGCCCTTGTGCGACGACGCGAACGAGGCATGGCCCGCCGGGTGCCAGTCCTGCGTTAGCACAACATGATCGAAGCGGGCGGCGAGGCGGTTGATCACCGGCACCACGGCATGGCCGTCTGGGACTGCCAGCGCCCCGCCCGGGCAGAAGTCGTTCTGAACGTCGACGACGATCAGCACAGAAGTGCGCTCGGGCATGGCCGTCCTCGGGTCGCGGCGGGTCCTTGCCATCTGAGGG
>JANOJW010000405.1:0-7571 GCA_031418955.1 Hyphomicrobiales bacterium
ACGGGTGAGAGGCGGACGGCGGCTTGTCGTTGCTCATCCACTTGAAAAAGCGCACCTTCCGCGATCATGCAAGCACGAGAACTGCCGGATCTAGGTTAATTGTTCGTGTTGATCACCGAGGCGCCGCGATTCCGTTGGAAACTGGGCATTCTCGGCTACCGGGGCTCATCAAACGTCTTCTCGAGCAAGCCGGGAAATGGGTCCTCGGGAGGAGCCCGAGGATGACGACCGTTAGGTCGTCGTCCGACCGCGCCTGGTCAAAACCCGAACACCTCGCGGGCCGCGCGAAAGGTGTTGGCGTAGCCCCGCACCGAGTGAGCGATCGGGTCTGCGTAGCCGCCGCCGATGGCGATGGAGACCGGCCAGCCGCGCCGCCGGCACAGCTCCAGCACCAGCCGGTCGCGCTCCATAAGGCCCTCGTGCGTCAGCGACAGGCGGCCGAGCTTGTCGGCCGCGAGCGCGTCGGCGCCCGACAGATAGAGCAGCAGCTCGGGCCGGAACGCCTCGATCCGCGGCAGCACGTCGGCGAGCGATGCGAGATAGGCGCGGTCATCGGTGCCGTCGGGGAGATCGACGTCGATGTCGGAGGGCACGCGGCGATAGGGGAAGTTCTTGGCGCCGTGCAGGCTCACGACCATCACGCGTGGATCGGCGCCAAGGATCGCCGCGTTGCCGTCGCCTTGGTGCACGTCGAGATCGAGGATGGCGATGCGTTCGACAAGCCCCTCGTCGAGCAGCGTCAGCGCCGCGACGGCGAGGTCGTTGAACACGCAGAAGCCCGAGCCGAAGTTCGCGTGCGCGTGATGCGTGCCGCCGGCGAGCTGCCCCGAGACACCTGTGTCGAGCGCCGAGCGCGCCGCCGCGATGGCGCCACCGACAGTCGCCAGCGAGCGGCGCACGAGCGTCGGGCTCCACGGCAGACCGATGCGGCGCAGCGCTGGCCCGTCGAGCGTGCCGCCGAGCACGGCATCGATATAAGCCGCATCGTGCGCGCGCACGAGATCGGCGCGGGTGGCTGCGGGCGATGGCGTCAAGGCCGGGGCGGGGAGAATGGCATCCGCCTCGATCAGCGCCCGTAGTGCGCGGTACTTCCCCGCCGGAAAGCGATGGCCGGCCGGCACCGGCATGTCCTCGATGTCGGGAAAATAGAATCGCATGTCACGTAGATAGCGCGACTGTTGCCAGTCGTCCTCATCCTCCTGGTGATTGTGTGAACTCTGCATCCTGAAGTCTCGAGCCGATGCGTTGCGCGCTCCGGATCGGCTCGCATGCGGCCTTCTCAGCCGTCGTCTGCCGGTCCATGCTGCGCGCGCATCCGAGCCTTAGGAGGACACCATGGCCGAAACGTACGAGATCCTTGCCCTGAAGTACGGCGAGAACACCGCCCGCAAAGGTGCCGACAACTACATGCATCCGACGCCCGACGATCACGCCTCGTCGATGCCGATCGACTACTTCCTGTTCGTCATCCGAAACCAGAACCGCACGATCCTGGTCGACACGGGTTTCGACCATAAGGAAGCGGCGGCGCGCGGGCGAAAAATCACCGAGGAGCCGATCGTGTCGTTGAAGCGCATCGGTATCGAGCCCGGCTCGATCAAGGAGACGATCATCACGCATCTGCACTTCGACCACGCGGGCACCATGGACCAGTTCCCGAACTCGAAGTTCCACCTGCAGGAAGCCGAGATGGCCTATGCGACGGGCAAGTGCATGTGCGAGCCCTCGATGCGCGTACCGTTCACGCCCGACCACGTCTGCCAGATGGTCAAGCATGTCTACTCGGGTCGCGTGCAGTTCCACGACGGCGACGGGCATGTGGCGCCGGGCATCTCTGTGCACAAGGCGGCCGGCCACAGCCAGGGCATCCAGGCGATCAAGGTCAACACCGCGCATGGTCCCGTGGTGCTGGCGTCAGACGTCGTGCACTTTTACGGCAACATCGAGCAGCGCCGTCCGTTCTACATCACCATCGACATGGCCGAAACGCTGCGATCCTACGACCGGCTCACCGAGATGGCGGGCGGCCTCAAGAACGTGATCCCCGGCCACGACCCGTTGATCCTGAAGCGCTATCCGGCCTGGAAGCCCGAGACGGCCGGCCTCGTGCACAAGCTCGACGTGCCGCGCATCGGGTGAGACATCGGGTGGATCGCGCACAGCAGCTTTTCGTCCAGGCCGTGCGAGACAGCTTCTGATGGCGGCGCGAAGCAGGTAAGGGAGGGCCGCGAGACCATCCGCAGCCCTTCTGCCATCTGGAGATCCATGACAGCGTGCGCCTTTGTGATCCCCGGCGACATCGACCAGCCGACCGGCGGCTACGCCTACGACCGCCGCGTTCTGGCGCTGCTCGCAGATGCCGGCATCGAGGCGCGGCACGTGGCGCTGCCGGGCTCGTTTCCCGCCCCCTCGGCCAGCGACCTCGAGGTGACCGAGCGCACGCTGGCGGCGCTCCCCGCCGACATCGTGCTGCTCTTCGACGGCCTGGCCTATGGCGCGCTGCCGGATGATCTCATCGCCCGCATCCGCCAGCCGATCGTGGCGCTCTGCCATCATCCGCTCGCGCTCGAGACGGGCACGCCGCCTGAGCGCGCGCGTGAGTTGCAGGCGCGCGAGACTGCGGCGCTGGCCCACGCTGCCCAAGTCGTCGTCACCAGTCCGGCGACGCGCGAGACGCTTGCGGCGCACTTCGCGGTCCCAGCAGTCAAGATCACCGTCGCCGAGCCCGGCACCGACCCCGCGCCGCGCGCAAACCCGTGGCGTGGCGGACCGATCGCCATGCTGGCAGCCGGCTCGGTGATCCCGCGCAAGGGCTATGATGTGCTGGTCGAGGCGCTCGGCGGCTTGCGACGGGCGAGCGACGGCATCGACTGGCATCTGCGCATCGCCGGCTCGACCACGCTGTCGCCGCAGACCACCGCCGCGCTCCAGCACCGCATCGCCGCGACCCGGCTCCAGGATCGCGTCATGGTACTAGGCGCCGTCCCGCGCGAAGAACTCGACCGGCTCTACGAAACGAGCCACCTGGTCCTGATGCCGTCGCTCTACGAGGGTTACGGCATGGTGTTGGCGGAGGCGATGGCGCGCGGGCTGCCGATCATCTGCACCACCGGCGGTGCGGCAGCCGACCTCGTCCCTGAGACCGCTGGCCTGAAGGTCGCGCCCGGCGACGTCGCGGCCTTTCGATATGCCCTGCAGCGGATCATCACGCAGCCCGAGCTGCTGGCGACGCTCGCCGACGCATCGTATGCGGCGGGCCAGCGGTTGCCACAATGGCAGGATACGGCCCGTATCATCGCAGGCGTGGTGAAGCAGGTCGGGTCTGGGTCGAGCGGGTCGGGCGCATGAGCGGGTTCTCACCGGAATGGCTGGCGCTGCGCGAGCCCGTCGATCACCGCTCGCGCGCACCTGATCTGGCCCGACAGCTCGCGCAGCGGTTCGGCGGCCGCGACCACCTCGACATTGTCGATCTGGGCTGCGGCGCCGGCTCCAATCTGCGCGGCACATTCCATCTGCTGTCCCGATCGCAAGCCTGGACGCTGGTCGACTACGATGCGCGTCTGCTCGCCGTCGCCCGCGCGCGGCTCAGCGAATGGGCCGATCAGTCGCAATCGCAAGACGACGCGCTGGCGCTGGTGAAAGATGGCAAGTCGCTCGCCGTTCGCTTCCGGCAGGCGGACCTCAATGCCGATCTCGACGGCGCACTGGGGCCATTGCCCGATCTCGTCACGGCCGCCGCCTTCTTCGATCTGTGCTCGACGTCGTTTATCGCCCGCTTCGCCGCCGCCGTCGCTCAGCGCCGGGCCGCATTCTACACCGTGCTCACCTACGACGGCGTGCAGGACTGGTCGCCGGCGCACGCAGCTGACGCCGCCATGCTCGACGCCTTCCGCGCGCATCAGCTGACCGACAAGGGCTTTGGCGCATCTGCCGGCTGGACCGCGCCGCGTGCGCTCGCCGACGCTTTCCGGGCGCAAGGCTATGCGGTGTCGGAGGGTGCAAGCCCGTGGGCGATGGGGGAGGCGGACGCGCGCCTCGTCGCCAATCTGGCATCGGGCTTTGCCGATGCGGTCGCGGACACTGCCCGCGTGCCCTCCGCATCGATCGCGAGCTGGCGGGTCATCACCCGCCACGCCGCCACCGTCGGCCACACCGACACGCTCGCGCTGCCATGAGTCGAGTCGCCCTGCCCGTGGCGGCGCGGACGACCCAGAGCCTGTCATTACGCCACCGGGTCTGGCCCACGTCCGCAACTCAGAAGCTGACGTGCCCCGACAGAGAGAACCTGCAAGCCTGCGAATTCATCACTTTCATTCCGCTCGAACCCAAGCGGCAAGGCTCAGAGTTCAGTTGCAGGACCATCATCTCGCGCTGCGCCCTCGTTCATTCGCAAACTTGATGTAGTCGGCAAAATGGACGCCGTCGATCTCGCCGCGCTCGACAGCAGTTCGAACGGCGCAATCCGGCTCGGTCTTGTGCTGGCAATTGCTGAATCGACACTGCAATGCCAATCGTTCGATGTCATCGAAGGTTTTCACGTCGGCATCTGCAGCGTTCCAGATCTCCAGCCCCCGGAGGCCGGGCGTGTCGACAACGGCCCCGCCTTGTAGTCGGACGAGCAACTGACGATGAGTTGTTGTGTGGCGGCCGCGTCCATCGTAGCCGCGCACTTCCTGCGTTGCCTGCGCGTCCCGACCGAGCAACTGATTCGTCAATGTCGATTTGCCGACGCCGGAGGAGCCAATAAGGGCGACTGTTCGGTTGCCCGTGAAATAGTGTTCGAGAACATGAATGCTCTCTCTCTCGCGCGCGCTGATCATATGAACAGGCAAGTCAGGACCAATTCCTTCGATCTGGCCGGCCGATCCGACAACATCATTCTCCAGATCCGATTTGTTGACCACGATCACGGGAGTGGCGCTGCTTTGCTGCACCAAGGCAAGATAGCGCTTCATGCGCTGTAGATTGAAGTCGCCGCCGAGCGCGGTCACGATGAAGACGACATCGACATTCGCCGCCAGCAGCTGTGGGTTGGATGTCCCCGACGCTTTGCGAATCAATGCGCTCGTGCGCGGCAACACCACTTCAATCGTCGATGGCCCGTCCCCCCTGGACAAGCTCACCGCCACGAAGTCTCCGACACCCGGCAAGTCCGATCGCTGCGCCACTGTGTTGCGCAGGCGCCCTGTCGTGCCCGCTGAAAGCTCTGCGGCTTCGGTTGCCACCCGATAGTGGCTCCGGTGCTCGCCGACCACACGCGCGGGCACGAGCCCCTTGGCAGCAAGGGCCTCAAACCGCTCTTGCCACTGCCCGTTCCAGCCTAATGCTTCGAGCGACATCCTTTACGCCTCCACATGCGGCACTGCCAAGCTGCATGGCATGCTCATTGGCTCGTCGCAGATCCATCACCTACCGTTCGAAGTTGTCCTGCGACCACTTGCGCCTGCCATTCAGGGTCGAGCGCAATGCTGAGAATCGTTTTGCACTGATCGCACAGGAATAGGAGAACGGGCAGTGTTCGTTGCGAAGCCTCATCACGAGCTCTGAGCGGTTCGACGGCAATGTTTGGCGTAGCTTCGCACTTCGGACACTTGCCAATCATGGTCAGCTCCTGTTCGGCGTATGAGAAACTTGGGTTATTTCGGACCGCAAGGCCTGCACTACATATGAAAATGGCCGCACCTCGCAGGCGCGGCCATTGACAAGGCGCTAACGTGTCAGCGCGAGTTTGATCAGGCGCTCTCGATCTTTCCGACGGCCAGTTTGCCAGAGCGGCGATCCTCTTGAACGTCGAACGATACCTTCTGGCCTTCAGTCAGGGCACGCATCCCGGCGCGCTCGAGAGCGGATGCATGGACGAATACGTCCTTGCTGCCGTCGTCCGGCTGAATGAACCCATAGCCTTTTTGATCGTTGTAGAATTTCACGGTTCCGACTTGCATAGCATCAACCTTCGATAGATGTGCGTGCTCCAGCGCACACTCACGCGTGTGCCAAAGCGGATTGCCGATTTCAGGAGAAGATTTGAGCGAGTACCCGGCGTTGCCGAGGCAAACGACCGAAGCGTCTAGCCAAAAGCGGACTGATGACTACCAGAACATTGGTCGAAGGGCAAGAACCTACATTCCACCGCATCTACCGATCACCTTCGGTTTGCCACAAACGTTCCCCGCGATAGGATCGCTTGCCGACTGCGGGCACCGATACGCTGCCTGATTGCCGGTCGGTGCGCGCAGTGCATCGTTGTGCATCCGAATGCACCGTGACTGTCGACCGACCGGAGATCGTCTTGCATAGGTGAATCTCTTGGCGGTTGCGGAGTCGGAACTCGCGTTGAACACTCCGGTTGCGAGCCACTCGCCAGATGCCGCAACGGCATGCCTTCAGCCAAGCGATCCGTCATCCGACGCGTGCGCGTGTACACTCCGCCCGACGCCGGACGATTGGACTTGGACGCCGACCACCGCTAGAACGTGCGCATGCCGGCCCGAGTGAAAATCTGCGGCATCAACACGGCCGACGCCATGCAGGCGGCGTTGCTGGCGCGCGCCGATCTGGTCGGCCTCGTCTTTTTCCCGCCGAGCCCGCGCCACGTGTCGGTCGACGACGCGGTTCCGCTCGCCGACTACGCGCGCGGCTTTGCAGCCATCGTGGCGCTGACCGTCGATGCCGACGACGCACTGCTCGCCGATATCGCCGCGCGCGTGAACCCCGACATGTTCCAGCTGCACGGCGCCGAGACGCCCGACCGCGTGGCCGAGGTCCGCGCGCGATTCGGCAAACCCGTGATGAAGGCGATCAAGGTCGCGAGCGCTGACGATGCCATGGCCGCCCTGGCCTACAAGGACGCCGCCGACCTGATCCTGTTCGACGCCAAGCCGCCGAAGGGCGCCGACCGCCCAGGCGGCCATGGTGCACCTTTCGACTGGCGCGTGCTCGACGGTGTCGCGGGCCGGGTGCCGTTCATGCTCGCTGGCGGTCTGACCCCGGAGAACGTGGCCGACGCCGTGGCGGCGACAAGGGCGACGGTGGTCGACGTGTCGTCCGGCGTCGAGAGCGCGCCTGGCGTCAAGAGCCCTGCTTTGATCCGCACGTTCATCGCGGCCGCGCACTCGTCGCACAGTGGTGGTTGAATTCGTCTGGCGTTCGGGTCAAGTGTCGCTTCGCGAGTGGGTCGTGCCGAAGGCGCGCGCTTTCAGCACGGCCCACACCCGTTTGGGGGACGTGTCCCCCAAACTCCTCTTTTTTGTGACCAGCAGGGGCGAGTTTGGGAGGGTCTCCCTCCCAGACGGATGCGGGCCCGTGGCCCGATCGCGAAGCGACTAAGCGCCGCGTTACGACGAAAGCCCGCACCATGGCAACGAAATCGAAGAAGTCCGCTTCCCCGCCCGCTGGGCCGCACGATCCCAACGCGCCGGTTGCGGGGGGGCAACTGAAGGCGCAAGCCGCGCCTGTTGCGGGTGGGCATCTGAAGGCGCAAGCCGCGCCGGATGCTGGTGGGCATCTGAAGGCGCAAGCAATGACCTCCCCCAACTCCTATCGCACCGGACCCGACGACAAGGGCTTCTTCG
>JANOJW010000406.1:0-5258 GCA_031418955.1 Hyphomicrobiales bacterium
ACGACGCCGGGTGATTGCCCGTCGCCTGATCGACGAGGATGGCGAGCGATAGGGTTGGGCGCATCGACATCGGGATACCTCACGCCAGCTTGGGCGCCGGTCGGCTCCAGACTTGGCGCTCGACTCGGCATTATTACAATCCTCGCAGATCACAACACGGTCGAACCGGGCGAACAAGTCCATGCCCCGCCGGATGAAGCGGTAGGCATCAGGTTCCAGAGCGACTCGCGATCTTTCGCGATGCGGACCCGAATGTCCGTGTATCTGCTAAATACGTTTGTCGGAAGAAGTACGGCGATGCGATCGAGATAGTCGTCAGACATCGGATGCAGCTCGCGATAGGTTCGCAACCTGACTTGACGCATTAGGACGCAAGATTTCAGCCAGACCGATCGATCCGTAGCCGCGACGCGCAGCGCCTACTCGTGCCTCTCGGGGAGGTACCGGTCGCGGGCGAGATCGGAGAAGCGGGTGACGTTGCCATCGAAAGCCAACTGCACGGTGCCGACGGGGCCGTGGCGCTGCTTGCCGATGATCACCTCGGCTTTGCCCGAGACGAGCATCATCTTCTGCTGCCACTCCTGGAACTCGGCGGTGCCTTCCGCCGGCTTCGTACGCTCGACATAGTATTCCTCGCGGAACACGAACATCACGACGTCGGCGTCCTGCTCGATCGAGCCCGACTCGCGAAGGTCGGAGAGCTGCGGCCGCTTGTCCTCGCGCTGCTCGACCTGACGCGAGAGCTGCGACAGCGCGATGATCGGCACTTCGAGTTCTTTGGCGAGCGACTTGAGACCCGTGGTGATCTCGGTGATCTCCTGCACGCGGTTGGCCTGCTGCGATTTCGACGAACCCGACAGCAGCTGCAGGTAGTCGACGATCAGCAGGCCGAGGCCGTGTTGGCGCTTCAGTTTGCGGGCGCGCGCGGCGAGTTGCGCAATGCTGATGCCGCCGGTCTGGTCGATGAACAGCGGCGCTGCCGCCATCTGCTGGCTGGCTTCGATCAGGCGGCGAAACTCGGCTTCGTCGATCATGCCGCGGCGGATCTTCTCGGACTGGATGCTCGCCTGCTCGGACAGGATACGGGTGGCTAACTGCTCGGCCGACATTTCGAGCGAGAAGAAACCGACGACCGCGCCGTCGTGCTTGGCGTCGTCCTTCGCCATGTCCTCCTTCTCGGCGAGGGAGCGCATGCGCGCCTTGGCCACGTTGAAGGCGATGTTGGTGACGAGCGCGGTCTTGCCCATCGACGGGCGGCCGGCGAGGATGATCAGGTCAGACTTCTGCAACCCGCCCATCTTCGAATCGAGATCCTTCAACCCCGACGAGATGCCCGAGAGGCCGCCGTCGCGCTCGTAGGCCGCGCTCGCCATCGAGATCGCGTGCGTTAGTGCCGCGTTGAAGCCGAGGAAGCCCTGGCCGTGCCGTCCTTTCTCGGCGAGCGAATAGAGCCGCCCCTCGGCCTCCTCGATCTGGTCGTCGGGTGTGTTGTCGACAAGGCTGTCATAGGCGGTGTTGACCATGTCCTCGCCCAGCACGATCAGCTGGCGCCGCACCGACAGATCGTAGATGACCTGGGCGTACTGACGAGCGTTGATGACGGTGGTCGCGTTTGTCGCGAGCTTGCCCAGGTACTGCGGCACGGTCAGCGTCGGGTTCACCGGCGCCGCGGTCTCGAAAAAGGTGCGCAACGTGACCGGTGTCGCCGGCTTGGCGGCGGCTTGCAGTTTGACGATGGTGTCGAAGATCTGCCCGTGCAGCGGATCGAAGAAGTGATGGGCTTCGAGAAAGCCCGTCACCCGGTCGAACGCCTCGTTGTTGACCAGGATGGCGCCGAGCAGCGCCTGCTCGGCCTCGATGTTGTGGGGGGCCGCGCGGAACGGCTGGCCGTCGGCGGAAGCCTGCGCAGCCGAGGACTGGGCAGCGTGCGTGGCGGCGGTGGTCTTGGCGAGTGTCTGTGACATGATCGGACGGATACCCGATTCGGGCCGTCCGACCTGCAGGTCACCCGCAGTCAGGCAAGCGCCATCCCGCCTTTCCACAGGGCCGAACGTTTTCGCTAGGCGGCGCGAATCGCGGGGGAACGAGCTTCCAAGGGCACTGCCCTTGCCGCGCCGCGCAAATCTTCGCGAGCCGCTTCGGCCGTGCTAATCAGGAGACGAGCCGACCCAGATCGAGGAGACACGCCCCATGAAGACCCGCGCCGCTGTGCTCACCAAAGTCAACACGCCACTGCAGATCCTCGAGCTCGAGCAGGAGGGCCCCAAGGCCGGTGAAGTGCGCGTCAAGGTGAAAGCGGCGGGCGTGTGCATGTCCGATTGGCACATCATGAACGGCGACTGGCCGCTGCCGCTGCCGATGGTGCTCGGCCACGAGGCGGCCGGCGTCATCGACGAGGTCGGCCCCGGCGTGACCAGTGTCAAACGCGGCGACCACGTGATCTTCTCGTTCCGCTCCAACTGCGGGCATTGCGCCTACTGCTCGAAGGGCCGCACGGTGCTGTGCATCGGCTTCAACGACACCTCGCGCTGGGTGCAGCACGACGGCACATCCCGCGTGAAGCTCAACGGCGAGCCGGTCAACGTGATGGCGCGGATCGGCACCTTCACCGAGTACTCGGTGTGCCCGGTCGACCAGGTGGTGAAGGTGCGCCGCGATTTGCCGTGGACGCATGCAGCGATCATCGGCTGCTCGGTGGCGACAGGCGTCGGCGCGGCGATCCGGCATGCCAAGGTGGAGGCGGGTTCCACCGTTATGGTGGTCGGCTGCGGCGGCGTCGGGCTCAATGTGCTCCAGGGCGCGCGGCTCGCCGGCGCCCGCACCATCATCGCGGTCGACATCCTCGACAACAAGCTGCAGTACGCGACCAATTTCGGCGCCACCCACATCATCAATGCGAAGAAGCAGGACGTGGTGAAAACCGTAAAGGAGATCACCGGGCTCGGCGTCGACTACGCGTTCGACGCGATCGGCACGGAGCCCACGGTGCTGCAGATCGTCGAGTCGCTGGCGCCGGCGGGACACGCGGTGATCGTCGGCATCCCGGCGTTCTCGACGCGCGCGCCGATCACGCCGCATCTCATGGTGTATGGCGAGCAGACCTTGTCGGGCACCTACTACGGCTCGGTGCGCCCGGCCGTCGATTTCGGCACGCTCGCCGACCTCGCCATGGACCGCCGCCTCAACCTCGATGATCTGATCTCGCGCACCTACAAGTTCGACGAGATCAACGAGGGCTTTGCGCTGATGGCCAAGGGCGCCGTCGCGCGCGGCGTGATTTTGTTCGATTGAGACGGAACCGCGGCGGGACGTCTTCGCTGTTGCGTTCGTGATGCCAGTGTCTGGCGAGCCGATGGTGCCGCACGCTTCTCCCTGCCCCCGTCATCGCGGAGCGATGCTTCGCATCGACGCGGGGGAGGGCTGGGGTGGGGGGTGTGCAGGGTAGCGGACGTTGTGCACCACCCCCATCCCCGGCCCTTCCCCCGTCTAGGGGGAAGGGAGAGGCGCGATGCGCGGAGTTCGCGCACAAGGCAAAGTAATCGACTGGGGGACGCCATGGCGCTCGCACTGCAGAGTCTGTTGGGCGTGGTGCTGATCCCGCTCGCCGCCTGGGCGATGTCGGAGGACCGCAGTGCCATCGACCGCGTGACTGCGTTGCGTACGGTCGCGGCCGGCCTCGGCATCCAGCTCGCCCTCGCGCTGGTGCTACTGAAGGTCCCGCAGTCGCAGATCTTGTTCGAAGCGATATCGGGTGCAGTCGGCGCGCTGCAGGCGGCGACGCTCGAAGGCATGCAGCGCGTGTTCGGCTATCTCGCCGGCGGGCCGGCGCCGTTCTCGGTCTCGCAGCCGCAATTCGGTTTCGTGCTGGCGACGCAGGCGCTGCCGCTGATCCTGGTCATGGGCGCACTGACACGCGTGCTCTATTACTGGGGCATCCTGCAGCGCGTGGTGGCGGGATTTTCGACCGTGTTCCGGCGCGCGTTCGGGATCGGCGGGCCGCTGGCGACGGTGGCCGCCGCCAAGATCTTCGTCGGCATGGTCGAGGCGCCGATGCTGGTGCGGCCGTATCTGGCCACAATGGGCCGCGGCGCGCTGTTTGCGGCGATGACGCTCGGCATGGCGACGGTGGCGGGCACGGTGCTCGCGCTCTATGCCGCGATCCTGGGTCCAGTCGTGCCGAACGCGGCGGGCCATGTGTTGGCCGGCTCGCTTATGAACGCGCCCGCCGCCCTGGTGCTCGCGCGGCTTGCGGTGCCGCAGGGCTTCGAGGACGGCCCGGACGGCGCCGACCTGCACATGGAAAACCCGCCGCGCTCCACGATCGACGCCATCGCGCAGGGCACCTACGACGGCCTGCGCCTGCTCGCCATGGTGGTCGCGATGCTCGTCGTGATGATCGCGCTGGTGGCGCTGGCGAACTCCCTGCTCGGCGCGATCGGGCGACCATTCGGGGTGTCGCTCAGCTTCGAGCGCATCCTCGGCTGGATCGCGGCGCCGATCGCGTTCCTGATCGGCATCCCGTGGAGCGAGGCAGCGACCGCTGGCAGCTTCATCGGCCAGAAGGTGATCCTGAACGAGCTGTTCGCCTACATCGACCTCGCCAAGCTGCCGCCCGAAGCACTGTCGGCGCGGACGCGGCTGATCCTCACCTATGCCTTGTGCGGCTTCGCCAATCTGGGCTCGCTCGGCATCATGGTCGGCGGCCTCACCACACTGGTGCCGGAACGCCGCGCCGAGATCGTCGAGCTGGCGCCCAAGGCCGTGCTCGTCGGGCTCATGGCAACCCTGCTGTCGGCAGCGGTGGTCGGCGTGGTGGTTTGAAATGGGGACAGTTTGAATTTCCGAACCCTTGCGGGCTGACGGGACCGTGCCCCATCGAACCGCGGCGCTCGGTTCCAAACACCATCGTCGGCAAGCGCCGAAATTGAAACTGTCCCTATTTTATCGTCGTCCCTATTTTATCTCTGCGCTCGACAAAATTGATCAGGCAAACGCGATTGCCCTGCGGCCGAAGGGCAGACGGCCTTCTACCCGACCTACAACGACGCCCTCCATACGACGAAGGGCCACGCGGCCGGTGCCGGGTGACCCGTCGCCTCAGTCGCGGAACCGACCGCCGTCAGGCTATCACATCACGTCGTCAGCCAGCCGAACTCCTGCTGCTTGCGGCCGGCTGAGTGGTGCAGCTTGACGTTGACGAGCGCCGGCCCCTTGAACGCCATGGCTTCCTGCAACGCGCCCTTGAGGTCCTTGGGATC
>JANOJW010000407.1:0-1682 GCA_031418955.1 Hyphomicrobiales bacterium
GAGCCCGGCGGCGATCTGCCCCCAGTCGAAGTCCCCGGTTGCTCCCTCCGCGCCAGCGCCCGGCTTGGCTGCAAGGGCCTTGAACCCACCCGTGATGATCTGGCGGGCCTGTGAGCGGCTGAACCCAGCGTCCTGCGTGAGCCAGCGCTCGAACTCGCGCTCGGTGGGGATCCCCCCCTTGACCGAGCTGATCAGCGAGGTCTCGTTCATGGGGAACGTGACCACGGAGATTTCGCGCAGGTCGACCTCCTGCAGCAGGCGGGCGCCGTTGTCGGCGTCGCGCGCGGAGTTGACGACCTGGTAGCCGATCGAGAGACCGTCGACGATGCCCGCCTTCATCAGCGCGTAGACCTCGGCGCCCTTGGCGATCTCGGTGAGCAGACGGCCGCGGCAGTAGAGGCCGGTGTCGTCCTCGCGCAGCTCCTCCCACACCCCGATCGGCTGCCCGCTGTCGTGCGCCCAGAGCAGCTTGATGCCGCGAGGCCCCCGGTCGGCGAGGGTCTTGGCGTAGGCGCCCTTGACGACGATGTCGCCGCCCTGGTCGAGCACGCCGAAGGTCGAGCCGTAGCCCTCGAACGTGCCGGCGCCGTCGTCCTTGAGCGAGAGCGGGCGGGCGCTGTGCTTGGTGAGCGTCTTCACGATTTTCGGTCTCCCAGGGCGTCGGCCACGTTCATCGTCGCCTCGACCACGATCACGCGCGCGTCGGTGGCGGGCTCGCCGACGTCGGGCTCGTCGCGGATCTCGCCGGCGAGCAGCAGCTCGAGCCAGCGCGCCAGTGAGCGGCGGGTCCATCGGGTATCGGCGAGCGTGCGGATCACGCTATCGGGCGTACCGCCGTGCTCGACGCCACGCAGCAGGCGGTCGCCGGTCAGCGCGCGGGCAATCACCACGGCGCGATCCTGCGCGGAGATCGGCCCGCCGGAGGGCTCGTGGCCGAGCCGCGCCAGCGTCTGGCGCAGCGCCGCGTCGGTGCGCGGGCTGATCGGCCCTGCCTGCACGCGGCTGATCAGGTGCAGCAGATCGGCCACGGACCAGTCGTCGGCGCGAAGCTCGTCGATGTCGGCCTGCGCAACGGACTCGTCGGGGCGTGCGTCGCGCTCGCGCTGCAGGCGGTCGGCGAGCAGGTGCGCGAGCGTGGTTGCGTCGGTCGCAGCGGCGAGGTCGAGCAGCGCGTTCTCGATGCTGCCGCGCGCGAAGGTCGAGAAGTCCTCGGGGTCGATCATGTCCTTCGGCGCAGCGATCCCCCAGGTGGTCTTGAGCACGTGGTCGACAGTGAGGGTCACCGGACGGAAGCGGCCGACGCCCGAGTTGACGGTGGCGCCGCCGCCGCCGAGCGCGAACAGGCCGTCCGGCAACGCGGGACCAGCCGGCACGGTGACGCGCCAGAGCACCGGGCGGCGCGAAAGGAAGCCGCCGACGTTTGCGGCGATCTCACGGTCGACCTCGGCGGCATCGGGCGAGAAGAACAGGTCGTTCGGCCCGACCAGCGTCAGCGTCGCACCGACGGCTGGAACGCGCGCGTCGGGCGCGAGGTTGAGCAGCGCGCCGGCAGCGTACAGCACCAGCTCGGGCCGTTCGATCGGCACCGCCTCGTAGTCGCGCACCAGGTCCTCGCCCTCGATGGGCTCGGCCTCGGGCAGCTCGATCTCAACGGGCCGATCTTCGACCGTGTCGATCTCGAC
>JANOJW010000408.1:0-5092 GCA_031418955.1 Hyphomicrobiales bacterium
CGTCGATGGCCTCGATGCGGTGATCGCCGATCCGGGCATCTCAGCCTTTCGCCAGCGCGTTTCGCCGGTCGCTGACCCGTCGATCCCGATCGATGGTTGCGACATGACCGTGACGCTCGCCGACGGCCGCCGTCTCGAGCAACGCGTGCGCGATTGCATCGGCAGCCGCGGCAATCCGATGTCGGACCGTGATCTCGAGGCCAAGTTCGCGGCACTGGCCGACGGCGTGCTCCCAAAGGATCGCGCCGCACGCCTCGTCGAGGCGACGTGGGGGATCGACGGGCTCGCCGACGCGGCCCTGCTCGCGCGGCTGGCCGCCTGAACCGGCGTAGGTTGGAGCGAGCGGATGCGAGGTCCAACAGCAAGAAGCGCGCGAAGCCCACCTAATGTTCTTCGATCCATCGAACCTCAGCTAAGTGATATTGGGCGCTCCGCGCATCTTTTTCTGTCGGACCTCACCGCGCTCCGCGCTTACTCGCTCCGACCTACCCGTCATGCCGCACCGTGGGCCGCGGCAGGCCGAGGTTTTCGCGCAATGTCGCGCCCTTGTAGTCCTTGTGGAACAGGCCGCGCCGCTGCAACTCGGGCACCACCCACGTCGCGAAATCGGCATAGCTCGTGGGCACGCTTGCGGCGCCAACCACGAAACCGTCACAGGCGCGGCGTGTGAACCACTCCTCGAACTTATCGGCGACATCCTTGGGGCTGCCGACCCAGGGCGGCGGCAGCTTGCCGCGCCGGGTGATGGTGATGAAGTCGCGCGGCGTCGGCATGCGATCCTTGATCGCGGCCAGCACGCGGTCCTTGCCGCCCTGGCTGCCCGACATGGCGTCGAGTTCGGCGCGTGTGAACGGCTCGTCGATGCCCTTTGCGCCGAAATCGAAGTTGTTGTTCTCCGACAGCAGCATCAGGCTGTCGTCGAGGACGGGAAGCGTTTCGATGAAGGCGAACTTGTCCTCGGCCTCGGCTCGCGTTTCCGCGACGACGGGGTGACACAGGTGGCAGATCAGCAGCTGGTCGGGATCGCGGCCATAGTCCCGCGCGGCGTCGGCCTTCATGTCCTTGTAGGCCGTGATCGCGGGCTCGAGGTGCGGGTTCGATGTGAAGATCGCCTCGCCCCAGCGCGCCGCGAACTTACGGCCGCGTCCCGACTGGCCAGCCTGGATGACGAGCGGATGGCCTTGCGGCCCACGCGGCACGGTGAAGGGCCCGCGTGAGCGGAAATACTGGCCTTCGTGTGCGATGCGCCGCACCTTGGATCCATCGCCGAAGCGTCGGTTGGGCCGATCGACGATCAGCGCGTCGTCGGCCCAGCTCGACCAGTGGCCGTGCACCACCTCCATGAACTCGTCGGCGCGGTCATAGCGCAAGTCGTGGGCAACGGATTTCTCGCGTCCCATGTTCTGCGCCTCGATGTCGTTCATCGAGGTGACGACGTTCCACCCCGCCCGCCCCTTGCTCATGTGGTCGAGCGTCATGAACAGGCGCGCGACGTGGTAGGGCTCGTAGTAGCTGACCGAGTAGGTCGAGCCCAGGCCCAGCCGCGTCGTCGCCATGATCATCGGCATCAGGCAGGCGATCGGGTCCATCTTCACGCAGCGGATGCCGTTCTCGATGGCCTCAGCGAAGCGGCCCCCGTGGAACTCGGGCATGCCGAGGCGGTCGTCGAAGAAGGCCATGTGGAACTTGGCCGCTTCCAGGATGCGCGCGATCTCGGCGTAGAACTCTGGGCTCGTGAAATCGAGGCGGGAGTCGGGGTGCCGCCAGGAGCCGGCGAAGTTCGAGCAGTTCTGCGCCTGCAGAAACCCGACCAGGATCATTTCGCGTGCCGTCGCGCGCATGGGGCCTCCGCTCGTCGAAAGCGCCCATGAACGGCGGGCGCGGTACTGGACCGTGCCCGAGACTATGCGTTGGACGAGACGGCGTCCAACGGGCGTTTCAGTTGGCCCCGGCGGCTGCCTTGCTGAAAGCGTCGAGCGCACCGGCCATGGTCTGCAGCGCCTTGATGTTGTCGGCTCCTGCAATGCCGTGCCGCGCCTGCAGCGTCGAGGGCGGCGTGTATCCGACCCAAACCTTGCCGGCTCTGTCCTGCCAAACCAGCACGCGCATGGGCAGCTCGAGGCCCATATGCGCGGTCTCCTGCATCAGCGGCGTGCCGAGCTTCGGGTTGCCGAATAGTACCAGCACCGTCGGCGGCAGCTCGAGACCTGCGGCTTTCGCCCCGGCTGCGTGGTCGATGCGTGCCGCCACCTTCAGGCCTTTCGCCTCGACCTCCTTCGCCAGCCGTTCAACGGTCTCCACGACGGGGAACTTGCTTTCCCGTTTGGTCATGGCGCCGTTCGATTGCGCGAGAGCGGCGGCGGGAAGCAGCAGGGCCAGAGCGAGCGTGGCAAGCCGAAGCATGGAGCGTCCTGTGATCGTGGGGTGGGAGAGGTCATCAGCATAACGTGCGCGCCTAACGCCCGAGAGCCCTAAGGAGCCCTCGCACGCACTTGTGAGAATGCGTGAACCTGCGATGCTTTTGCGGCCTGCTGCGGCCTGCTGCTGCCTGCTGCCCGTTGCCCTCAGACCTCGTCTTCGGCCACGGCTTCCGACCACGGCTGCTCGGGCTCCGTCGCGCCCTCGTTGACGCCGTTGGCGCGGCGCACCGCGCCGGCGATCGTGAACGGCATCGGCGTCGGCACCGGCTCGGCCTCGACCGTGCGGAGCGCGGCGTTGAGAACCTCGCGCGTTGCGGCCGGCAGGCGCCGGTCGACCGAGACGCCGGCACCGGTGCCGCCCGACACGTCGATGCGCGGTTCGTGGAAGGCGCGGTCGAGGTCGAAACCGAAATCGGCGATCATGGCGAGCAATTGGAACACGGCCGGGATGATGCGCCGTCCGCCGCAGCCGCCGATGCCCACCGTGCTGTCGCCGTCGACCATGATGGTCGGCACGTAGTTGGAGAGGCCACGCCGGTCGGGAGCGAGGCCATTCGGCCCTGTGGGCCTGGGATCGAACCAGTTGATGCCGTTGTTCATCAGAATGCCGGTTTGCGGCAGCACGATGCGCGCGCCAAACAGCGACAGCAGCGTCTGCGTCAGCGCAACGACGTTGCCTTGTGAGTCGACGACGGAGAGGTGCGTCGTCGAGGTCGGCAGGCTGCGCTCGCCGGCGTCCCCCATACGGTGAAAGCGGTCGTCCCAGGCGTGTTCGAGCGCCTTTGCGTAGGCAAGGAACCGAGCACCGTCCGGCGCGGTGCCGGGATTGCCGCCGTGCTCGCTCAAATGCTTGAAGGCGAGCGCCATCGTGGGACCACCTGTCAGCTCGGGCAGCACGTGCAACTGCCGTCGGCCATAGCTGAAGGTAAGCGGCGCGCGCTCGATGGGCTTCACGGCCGCGAGGTCGTCAGTCGTCACATACCCGCCCAGCGCCTGAATGTCGTCGGCGATGGCTTTAGCGACCGCGCCCTTGTAAAGCGCCTCGGCGCCGTCCTCGGCGATGGCGCGCAGTGTCCGGGCGAGCGCGGGTGCGGTGACACGGGGTGCTGCGAGGCCCGCTTGTGGAGCCGGCGCGATCGGCGGCACGCCGCCGGGCAGGAACCTCGCCTTGGCTCCGGCGTCCTTGGCGAGATCGGCCATGGCCGTGGCGATCGTCAACGTCGCATGCCAGTCGACGACGAAGCCGTCCTCGGCGAGGCGCACGGCGGGCGCCACGAGATCACGCCAGCGCTTCGTCCCGAACATTTTGTGGGCAAGCGCCATACCGGCTGGCTCGGTCGGCACAACGACCGCCTTGGCGCCGACGTTGTTGACGTTGCCTTTGACGGCGGGCCAGCCGAACAGGCTCGTCTGGTCGGTGCCCTCGACCAACGGGAAATCGGCGAGCTTGAGGCCCTTCGGCGAGCGGCCGCCGAAGTCGACGCAGGTGACCTTCCCGGTCTTGGCCTCCCGATAGACCAATGCGCCGACGCCGCCGATGCCGCTCATCCACGGCTCCACGACACCAATCGCGAACGCCGTGGCGATCGCCGCGTCGATGGCGTTGCCGCCCTCCTTCAGGACCCGCGCGCCGACCTCGGACGCGACGCGGCTCTGGGACACGACGATGCCGCCCTTCGAGCGCGCGGCGGGTTTGGTGACGCGCCGCTTCAGCGACAGGTTCGGTGACAGCGCGGAAAAGACGACGGGCATGCGGGCTCCCCTTGGTCTCGATCAAGCCAAGGATGCGGCTGGATGCTCGTCCCGTCAAACGGGGCGATCGGCGGCGGCTGCGCGGGTAGCGATTGCTGCTCCTGTTGCGCAGTCGGAGGCGCTTTGCCATGTTGATCACAGATTGGACCGGCGATCGGCCATGAGGAAGGGAGAGACGACGATGGATATCGAACGCTCGCTCGGGATCGTCGGTCCGCTCGCCGACGGGCGCGACCCACTGACCGGTGAACTGCTTGGGGCGGGCCACCTCTGCCAGCAGCCCGACGTGATCCGGGCGCTGCCGGCGGCCCGCGAGATCATGGCGCGAGAGGCGCGGCGCGAGCGTCGGCTCCGGCAGGCGCGGCTGACGCTGCCAGCCAACACCGGCCGCAGCTGGAGCGGCGACGAGGACCAGCTGCTGATCTCGCGCTTTCGCACGGGTTCGAGCCTCACCGACATGGCGACGCTGCACGCGCGTACGCCCGGCGCCATCACTGCTCGGCTCGAAAAGCTGAGCCTCATCGACAAGACCGGCCGGGCGCGGCTCGTGACGCGCAACCCCGGCGCCCGCCTCACGCCGCCGGCCGGAAGCTACGACCATCCGCGAGATCGGGGCGATACTGCCGGATCGCGGCCAGCACCTCTGGGGCCCCAAGGTCCAGACGGCTGAAATGCACACGCATGTCGTGCGGCGGCACGCGGCCCTTCTGGCGCAGCTTGAAGGCAATCACATCGTCGCCGATCTCGGACCAGCGGATGTCGCTCCAGGCGGCACGGCGCGGGCCGAGCAGGCCATAGGTGACGATGCCTTCGCGGTCGACCACTACCTCGACCGAGGGGCTCAGGTAGCGCACGAGTTCCGACACCCCGACGAGGGCCAGGAACAGAACCGAGGACCACGAGCCGGCGGGGGAGGCGGG
>JANOJW010000409.1:0-2293 GCA_031418955.1 Hyphomicrobiales bacterium
ATCGGCGGCAGCGATCGGGGCGTTGGGTTTAGCCAGTGCAGGGCTCAACCCAACCAACGTCTACGTCCGCTGTACTTTTGCGGCGCACCCCTGGTCGACGCTCAATGCGCTCTATCGCGACAAGTTCGTCGCGGGCTTCTCGGCGCGCGGGAAGCTGAGCCGCAGCGAATTCGGCTTGAAGAGCGGTACCCCGCTCGTCTCCGACGAGATCGAGGTCACAATCGAGACCGAACTCACTCCGACCTACGCGACCCGGCCGCTAGGCCGCGTCGCGACGAGCCGCGGTTTAACCACTTCTTCACGCTGTTGGCGGAAACTTCTCCCGCGGTGCGTTTCGCCCGCGACGAGTAGGAGTCGGCGCATGCGGGCGCTGGTGTTCTTTCTGACGCTCTTGGCGATGGCCAAGGTCGGCTATCACGAATGGATGTTCCGGCAGGCGACGAACGACGTCATCGTTGCGGCCTATCGCGAGCGTGCGATCACCGCCTGCCAGAAGGACGCGAAGGGCCAGAGCCTCGCCTCCACCGGCGGCTGGGCAAAGCCCACGAGCATCCAGCTCGTCATCGGCAAGAGCAATCTCAATGTCTATTTCTGGCAGGTCGACCATGCGCTGTGGAGCGCGCGGTTCAAGAACCCGTACCTGTTCGTGAAGGCGGGCGAGCGCTCGAGCAACACCTATTGCGAGTACGACATCGTGCACGGCGCCGCATCCGTGTTCCGCATGTGACGGCGCTCAGCGCCGATGCCCGGCGATTGCCGTCTGCACCATGAACAGATGATCGAGGCGTCCGCCCGAGAGGCGCGAGATTGCGCGCGTGCGGGCCGAGAACGGCGTCACCGGGCCGACATGATCGACCGCGAAGCCGGCGCCTTCGAACATCGCGGCATAGCCGGTCGGTGTGAACCATCGCACATGGGTGCGGTCGAACACGCCCTGGTCGGCAAGCTCAAAGCGACCGCGGAGCAGCTCGGCGATCACCCGCCAATGGGAGACATTGGGGGAACTTGCGAGCACCATGCCGCCGCGCTTCACGAACGGGGCCAAGCGGCGCAGCAGCGCCCACGGCTCGACCAGATGCTCGAGCACCTCGGACAGGATCAGCGCATCGAAGGTGTCGGGTGCGAACGACAACTCCATGCGCTCGGCGTCGCCGACGTGGACCTCGGTCAGATGGCGGCGGGCTTCGGTGGCGGCGGCCTCGAACAGTTCGATGCCGACGTAGCGGCGAGCCTTGCCAGCCTCGCGCGCGAGGCGGCCGGTGACGCCCGTGCCGCAGCCGATCTCGAGGATGGCGGCTTGTGGATCAGCCGGCAGGCGGGCGACAAAATCGTGGCGCGCGCCCGCGAAATAGTCGAGGCGCTTGGCCGAATAGGCAGCACTCAGGTTGGGTTCGGCTGAACCTGCCGTGCTCAGTGTTTCGCCCGCGATCATGTCGACGACCGTTGCTGTTGTGGTGCGAACCGTAGCCGCGCAGGCGTGAAGCCGCACTTAACGCGGCGCTCGATGGAGGTAATTGGCATCACTCCGTTGTCGTTCACTTAAGTGCGTTTTTACCCTTACCGCCAATTGTCTGAGGTTGGCGTCACAGGTCCCGGCAATCGCGGGGATCATATTCGCCGTGTGTTGACCGGATTGGTGCCGATGCGTCGCGTGCCGCTCACTCTGACTGGATCGACGGCCATCGCGCCGGCGGTCGCCGACAGCTGGCCGGCGCGTGCGCGCGTTCTGGCGGCTGGAGGTGGGGCACGATGAACGGGTCCGGCGACATCGACGATGAGGAGGGCAGCGGGTTCGCGCTGGCCGATCTCGTCGGCGCGTGCCGGCGCCGCTGGATGCTGATCCTCGCCTCGATGGTGGCGTTCGGCGCCCTGTCGGTGGTGATCGCCATGGGCCTGCCCTCGCTCTACGAAGCCGCAGCCACCATCCAGATCGATCCCCGCAAGAAGACCATCGTCAACGTCGAGAACGTCGTCGCCGATCTGCGGCCCGACCAGTCGACGGTCGAGAGCGAGGTCGAGATCCTGCATTCCAAGGCCCTGTCGCTGCGGGTGATCGAGACGCTGGGCTTGAGGCAGCATCCCGATTTCACGCGGCAGCCGCTCTGGCATCGCCTGGCGGAACGCATCGGGCTCGCTGGCGCGCAGCCGGCCACGGCCGACCGGCCGCTCGAAGCTACAGACGGCATGGTGTTCGGCGCACCCCCTAAGCCCAGCGAGCACGGGCCACGGCGGGATGCGATCCTCGCCGACTTCGAGAAACGCGTGAAGGTGGCGCGCGTGCGCAGCTCGCTCC
>JANOJW010000410.1:0-3397 GCA_031418955.1 Hyphomicrobiales bacterium
GGCTACGAGCGCGAGGTGATCCGCCCGCATATTCTCGGCCGTTTCGGCGACATGCTGAAGGCGTCGGCTCAGCATCCCGCGATGTTGATCTATCTCGACAACCAGATTTCCATTGGCCCGACCAGCAAAGCGGGGCTCAACCGCCGACGCGGGCTCAACGAGAACCTGGCGCGCGAAATCCTGGAGCTGCACACGCTGGGCGTCGACGGTGGCTACTCGCAGGCCGACGTAGTGAGCTTCGCGCGTGTGCTGACCGGCTGGACCGTCGGCCAGATCGACCAGCCGGAGGCGCAGCACGGCCGCTTTTTCTACGCGCCCAACCGCCATGAGCCGGGCGCGCAGACGGTGATGGGAAAGCACTACGAGGACCACGGCCAGCGCACTGGCGAGATGTTGCTCGCCGACCTGGCGCGGCATTCGTCGACGGCGCGCCACCTCGCCTCGAAGCTCGCGCGCCATTTCATCGCCGATCAGCCGCCCAAGGCCGTCGTCGAGAAGCTTGCCGACACATACGCGAAGACCGATGGCGATCTGGGCGCCGTGACGAAGGCGCTGATCGAGAGCCCGGAGCTGTGGGCGGCGCCCCAGACAAAGGTCGTGCCGCCGTTCGATTTCGTCATCTCGATCGTGCGTGGGTTCGGACCGCGGCCGAAGGCTGGCGAGCTCGCTCGCCTCGCCGGGGCGCTCGGCCAACCGACCTGGATGGTGGGCTCGCCCAAAGGCTGGCCCGACGACGACGACGCCTGGATGGGACCGGCCGCCGTGCGCGAGCGCTTACGCATCGCCGAGTTCCTGGCCCGCCAGATGGACAAGAGTATCGATCCCCGCGCGCTCGCCGAGGACATTCTGGGCGAAGTACTCTCGCCCGAGACGCGCCAAGCCATCGCGCGTGCCGAAGGCCGCGAGCAGGGCTTCGAACTGCTCGTCATGGCGCCAGAATTCCTGAGGAGATGAGCCCCATGAAACGCAAGACCGATGCGTCGCACGATTGCGCAGAGCAGCGCGCCCTCTCACGTCGCGCGCTCATGGGCAGCGGTGCTGCGAGCCTGGCACTGTGGAGCCTGCTGCCGCGCTCGGCGATTGCGGGTACGCGCGATCCTCGTCTGCTGACGGTGGTGCTGCGCGGCGGCCTCGACGGCATCGCCATGATCGCGCCGGTGGGTGATCCCGATTACGCGAAAATCCGGGGCAATCTCGCGGTGCAGGCTGGCGGCGAGCGGGCGGGCCTGCCGCTCGAGGGGCTGTTCGCGCTCAATCCGAACATGCCGTTCCTGCACGCGCTCTACGTGAAGCGCGAGGCGCTGGCGGTGCACGCGGTGGCCTCGCCCTATCGCGGCCGATCGCATTTCGACGGACAGGACGTGCTCGAGAGCGGGATGCCGGGCGTCGGCCGTCTCGACGACGGCTGGATGAACCGCGCGCTCAGCGGGCTGCCGTCGGGCGGAACGGCTGCGCCCAAGAAGGGCCTGGCGATGGGCGCGGTGGTGCCACTGGTGATGCGCGGTAAGGCGCCGGTGCTCACCTGGATCCCGAAGACCTACAATCTGCCGCTGCGCGAATCGACCATCGCGCGGTTGCAGGAGCTGTACAGCGTCACCGATCCGAAACTCGCCCGGGCCTTCGCCGAGGGGCTGGAGATCGACCGCATCGGGGCGGCTGGTGCGGCGATGGGCGCGACGCCGCCTGTGCAATCGGCAAAGGGACCCCCGCCCAAGCCCGGCGAGGCGAAGGCTGCGCAACCGGCGCCCACACCGCGCCCGTTCCGCGACTTCGTCGATGCGGCCGAGACCGCCGCAAAATTCCTTTCGACGGCGGACGGACCCCGCATCGGCGCGCTCTCCTACAACGGCTGGGACACGCACGCCAACGAGGGCGTGATCCAGGGCCAGCTCGGCAACCGTCTGGCGGGCCTGGACGCTGCGATCCGCACGCTGCACGACGGCCTGGGGGCCGTGTGGAAGGACACGGTTGTGTTGATCATCACCGAATTCGGCCGCACCGCGCGCGTCAACGGCACCGAGGGCACCGACCACGGCACCGGCATGGCGACGCTGCTGATCGGCGGCGCGGTCAAGGGCGGGCGCGTCATAGCCGACTGGCCCGGGCTGTCGGACGCCGCGCTCTACGAGAACCGCGATCTCAAACCCACGCGCGATCTGCGCACAGTGTTCAAGGGGCTGCTGCGCGATCACCTGGGCGTGCCCGACGGCGCGCTGGCCTCGTCCGTGTTCCCCGACAGCGCCGCGATGAAGCCGCTCGACGGGTTGGTGGGTTAGGGAGTGATCCACAGATTCGCGCCAACTCGCAATCATGCAGAGGAGCAATCGAAGCCGACTCCGGTTAGAGGCTAGCCATCCGAGTGGTCGTTCTGCGTTTTCTCCCAACGAGGCGCAGATGGCACTATTAGCAATTTTTGCAGCTGGCATCTGCGGTTACGCGCATATGCCGGTTCTCGCCTGGATCATTGCCGCAATGTCACTCGCCACACTGTCGTGGGCGCAGCACTTTGGGCTCGTCCGACGCGGAGCAGAGGCAGGCATGGAAGGCGAAGTTGGCGAAGTCCTGATGCGAAGCCTCGCCAACGCGGTGATCGCGACAGGAGGATGCTACTGGTTCGGCGTGTTCATGCGGTTGGCTTCGCCTCTGTAGGTTTTGGCTGCGTGCAAATCGGGCAACCGGAACCAGCCTCGATCGTGGCGAGGCGAGACAGTCCAGCTTCGGCCTCTCTGTGCAGTTCCTTGACGCCATCCTTGCGGAAGAGCCGCGCGGCAATCCGCCAGACACGCTGGGGCCACGTCCAATTCCTCGTGTCGCATTGGGACTGCAGTTCCTGATAGTCGCGCCGCGCCGCTGCAATGCGCCTTCGAGTTTCCGGACCTAAGCCATGAATATACATGCGAATGCACGCATCGACTTCATAGAACCGAGCGCGATCGAGAAGCTCTGCCCATGATAACCGATCTCCGCTGGTAAAACTCGGCTCGACCTCTGCGAGAAGATCGCGACCAGTAGCGGTAGCTGCTGTCGTCGAATGTAAAATCTCGGCGTGATAGCGCGTAGCGCGCGCAATCGCAAAAGTTAGGCGCCTCCGTTCGTCCTGCGCGTCGGTGTCGAGGGCATCGCGATGTTTTGCAGCCGCTTTGGCCATCCGATCGAATGCCCCCTGTGCGGATGCATCTCTTGCTGGATCTGTCTCACCGAGTTTCCTGAGGTGGAGGCCGACGAGCTCCAGCGCATCGACGTCCTCCTCCTTGCCCGGGACTTTCGACGCTCGCATGAAATGATCGAGCGCCCTATTTGTCAGGTCTGCAATGAGCGTGTCGTTCTTGATGTTGCCACTGTACACCCGCCTGCTCACGCCGGCGGACTACGGGATCCTCGCGCTCGTCGACATGAC
>JANOJW010000411.1:0-8917 GCA_031418955.1 Hyphomicrobiales bacterium
GCGACGCCGGACGGCTACACACTGCTGCTGACGCCGATCGGACCGATGGTGATCCAGACGCAGCGCATGAAGCTCACGTACAGCCCGGACTCGTTTTCGCCGATCTGCAAGATCACCGATTCCCCTGTCGTGCTGATGAGCCCGCCCGGCTCGCGCTTCAAGACGGTGAAGGACATTGTCGAAGCGGCAAAGGCCGATCCGGGTAAGCTCGCCTTCGCCTCGACCGGGCCCGGCACCATTCCCCACATGACCATGCTCGGCTTCGGCAAGGCGACCGGCACCAACCTGAAGCACGTGCCTTACAAGGGTTCAGCGGACGTGGTGCAAGCGCTGCTCGCCAACACGATCGAGGTGTTCGCGGACCAGCCGAACCTCGTTGGTCAATACAATCTGACGCCGATCGGCGTGTTCGCGGAGAGCCGCCTGCCCGGCCTCAAGGATACGCCGACCCTCAAGGAGCAGGGCTTCGATCTGAAGTTCTCGATCTGGAATGCGTTGTTCGCACCGAAGGGCACGCCCGAGCCCGTACTCGCCAAGCTCGAGGCCGCCTGCAGAAGCGCGATGGCAGCGACAGCTGTCGTCGAGGGCCTCGGAAAGCAGCAGCAGGGCATCGATTTCCGTGATCGGGCGGGGCTCGGCGCGTTCGTCGCCACCGAGTTCAAGCAGGCGCGCGCACTGCTCGATGAGGCGGGACTGGTCGCGAAGTGAGCGAGCGCGGTGCACCCGCCTTTCGGAACGTCATGACGCCTGCGGCATCCCCCACCTGCGACGTCGCCATCATCGGCGGCGGCCACAACGGTCTCGTGTGCGCGGCCTATTTGGCGCGCGCCGGGCTCGTCGTGACCGTGTTCGAGAAGAACGCGGTCGTCGGTGGCGCGGCGGTGACCGAGGAGTTCCATCCTGGATTCCGCAACTCGGTCGCCGCCTACACGGTGAGCCTGCTCAACCCGAAGGTGATCCGCGATCTCGAGCTGGCGCGGCACGGACTGATGATCGTCGAGCGGCCGGTCGCCAACTTCTGGCCCATCGATGCGAGCCGCTCTCTGCTGCTGCCCTATGGGACGGCCAACCGGCAGCGCGCAATTGCCCAATTCTCGGGCCCCGATGCCGAGCGGCTGCCAGCCTATGACGCGGCACTCGAGCGGGCAGCGGGCGTGCTGCGCGACCTCGTGCTGCGCACGCCGCCCAACGCGGGCGGGGGCATCGCCGAGATTGTGCGCAGCGCCGGCCTCGGGCGACGGCTGATGGGGTTGACGCTCGATGATCAGCGGCTCGTCGTCGATCTCTTCACGAAGAGTGCGGCCGACTATCTCGCCGGCTGGTTCGAGAGCGACGTCGTGCGTGCGGCCTTCGCCTTCGACGGCATCGTCGGCGCCTACGCCTCGCCGTGGACGCCGGGCACGGCCTATGTGCTGCTGCATCACTGCTTCGGCGAGGTCAACGGCCGGACCGGCGTGTGGGGTCATGCGATCGGCGGCATGGGTGCGATCTCGGACGCCATCGCCAGATCCGCGACAGCTGCGGGCGTCACCATCCGCACGGACGCGGGCGTCGCGCGCGTCGAGATCGAGGGCGGGCGAGCTGTCGGCGTGACGCTGTCGTCAGGCGAGACGTTCCGGGCGCGCGCCGTTGCTGCCAACGTCGGACCGAAGTTGCTGTTCCGCGATCTTCTGGCCGAGGGCGCGGTCGATCCGGAGCTGCGGCGGCGGTTCCTGGCGATCCGCACGGGCTCAGGGACCTTCCGCATGAACCTGGCGCTCAGCGAGCTGCCTGACTTCACCTGCCGGCCGGGCACGCAGCAGCAGGATCATCACGGCTCGGGGATCGTGATCGGGGCGTCGATCGATTATCTCGAAGCAGCCTATCTCGACGCGCGCCGCGAGGGCTGGTCGCGACGGCCTGTGGTCGAGATGCTGATCCCCTCGACGCTCGATCCGGGCCTCGCGCCGTCGGGCCGACATGTCGCGAGCCTGTTCGTGCAGCACGTCGCGCCGCAGCTGCCCGACGGCCGCAGCTGGGCCGATGCGAGCGAGAAGGAGCGGTTCGCCGACGTCGTGATCGATACGCTGGCGGAGCATGCGCCGAACGTGCGCGGCGCCGTCATCGCGCGCCAGGTCCTGTCGCCGCTCGATCTGGAGCGCCGCTTCGGCCTCGTCGACGGCGATATTTTTCACGGCCAGCTCGGGCTCGACCAGCTGTTTGCGACGCGGCCCGTGATGGGGCATGCCAACTACCGCATGCCGCTGCCGGGACTCTATCTGTGCGGCTCGGGCGCGCATCCCGGTGGCGGCGTGACGGGTGCGCCTGGGCACAATGCGGCGCGTGAGATCGTACGCGATCTGAAGGGCCTGCGCGGCGTCCGCGGCATGGGCTGACTGGCCTCGCCCTCACTCCCGCGGCTCGAGCAATTGCCGTGTCCGTGCGCGCGAGGATCTGCTGTCTGCACTTTGCGAATATCTATGCTGCGCCTGTTATTTTCGAGGTCGCATTTCTCTTCTTCGCGCAACGCTATTCGATGCCGCGAGCCACGCCCCAATTCGACACGCCAACTTAACGCGCTGTTCAGTATGTCTTTTAGGGTAAGATTTAATTTCCTCAGTTACGGTCTGCCTCAACCCGGAAGGATCAACCAACCGGGACGCGTCAAACAGACTACAGACACGATCAACAATCTCGAGGCAGGGACAGATGACCGTTGCAATGGACATGGCGCGCCGCCGCGCGCCCGCACAGCCGGAGCGTACGCCCGTTCAGAAGGACGAGGCTTTCCGCGCAGAGTATCTTCAGGGACTGCGACTGATCGAGCGGCTGCATCGCCTGCTGCTCGACGTCATCAAGGACGAGTTCGACCGCCAGGGCGGCGCCGAGCTCAACAGCGTGCAGGCATTGCTGCTCTACAATATCGGCGAGGGCGAGCTGACGGCTGGCGAGTTGAAGACGCGGGGCTACTACCTCGGCTCCAACGTGTCCTACAATCTCAAGAAGCTCGTCGACATGGGCTATCTTCACTACAAGCGCTCGGAGACGGACCGCCGCTCGGTGCGCGTGTCGCTGACCGAGAAGGGCAAGGACGCCTGCGAGATCGTGCAGGAACTCTATCAGCGCCAGATGGGCTCGATCGAGGCCGTCGGCCAGGTGAAGCACGACGACATGGAAGCGCTGAACAAGGCGCTGGTTCGTCTCGAGCGCTTCTGGTCGGATCAGATCCGCTACCGCCTGTAATTCGGACACCGGGGGATCTGGCGCCGCGATCGAGCGGTGCCGGCGTGTGGCAGGGCAGATCCAAGACCGGCGCCGCTTCGGGGGAAGCGGCGCTGGTCGAGTTTTATAGGGTGCGACGGGGGTCAGACCCTTGGGTCTGACCGCCCCGTAGTGCGCCTACATTGCTCTGCCAACGGGTATCACCCGACCCCTAGTCCGCATGGATGCGATGGAACTGATCGATGACGAGTTCGGGTGGCTTCTGCTGGCCGATACGGAGGTCGATAACCGGTGACAGGGCGAACTCGCCGTAGTCAGGGCTCGCAATACCGGCAATCTGGACGCAAGCTGCGGCAGGCTAGTTTGACGTTTCATGAAGCGTCATGATATAACGATTGCATGACTACGAAACAACGCCAGAAATTTGCGACACAAGTCGACCCCGAACTCCTTGAGACCGTCAGAGGGTTTGCCAAGGACGAAGGAAGACAGGTCCAGTCCCTCGTCGATGAGGCGCTCGCTGACTTGGTCGAGAAGCGTCGCCTGAGCAAACCGCGCACGCACGTGATGGCTGCCTACCAATCGAGCCTCGCCCGCTACGGCAAGCTGTACAAAAAACTTGCTGAATGACGACGGTCTATCCCACCGTCGCCGAAGTGATCGCCATCCACGACGATCAAATCGCCCGCTTTGGCGGAAGCGGCGGCGTGCGCGACATGGGCCAGCTTGAGGCGGCCCTGTTCCGTCCGCAGACCGGCTACTATCCGGACCTGATCGCTGAAGCCGCTGCACTCTGGGAATCGCTCTCCCAGAACCACGCTTTCATCGATGGCAACAAGCGCACCGCTTTCGCCGTGACCTTCACATTCCTCGCTGTCAACGGCCTCGCATTGAACTCCGATGAGGAGGCGGTGATGGACTTCCTGGTGCCGCTCTACGAGCGCAGCGCCGTCTCACGTGATGCGCTCGACAGCTGGCTTCGGAAGAACACCACGGCCCGATAAGCGGCGCCTTGGTCAAGCACGACGGCAAGGTTGCGCTCAGTCACGGCCGGAGATATCGGGCATCTGACGGCTGCGCTGACACCTGCGCTCACTCCTTCACGGCCTCGCCTTCGATCTCGACCATGTAGTCGGGGCTCGCGAGGCCGGCGATCTCGACGTAGGTGGCGGCCGGCGAATAGCCAGCGAGCGCTGCTTCACGCGCGCGCCGGAACTCCATCAGCGCGGGCTTGGTGCAATACACCGTGACCTTGACGACGTGCTTTGGCTCGAAACCCGCCGTCGTCAACACCGACAGGAAATTCGCGAACGCCTGCTTCATCTGCCCATCGAGGCCGGCGACGGCCCGGCCATCAGGGGTGACGCCGACCTGGCCCGAGAGCACCAGCCGTTCGGCGCCGGCCTTGTGCACGACGCCTTGGCAGTAGTTCGAGGCGGGCTTCGGGAAATCCGGCGGGTTGATCTGGCGGGCCATGGGTGCACTCCTTGGGCGATGCGCAATGCGGTCGATGACCTCAGCATAGCGCTCGCCGCATCGTGTCGTCACGACCCATTGCGAAGAAAAGCCCCGCTCACACGTCGGCGATCTTCTCCCACCAGATCTCGCGCTGCAGGGCGGGTTTGCCCACCGCCGTGATCGGCGGCGGGCGCATGATGAGATACTTGCCCTCGAAGTGGATGTCGCGGATCTGATCGGCGCCGAGCCGCGCGGGATCAGAATTGGCGAACACCCGCGTGACGAGTCGCCGGCCATCGAAGGTGTAGGTGCCGCAATACGAATTGTACTCGCGCGCCACCCCCGCCGGCAGCTGGGCTCGCGTATCGCATACGACCGCCATCATCCGCCCGTCGGCGGTGAACGACACGCGCCCCATGCCCATCGGACCGTAGGGTGCGGGGAGCGTTGTGCCATCGGCGGCGGTGAGCGTGCCGCGCACCAGCGCCCAGGTTCCAACCAGGGAAGGTGCTCCAACCAACGACGGCGTCGTCATGCGCGTGTGTCTCCAGCGTTCATGAGCACTCCGACACGCGCGCGCCCGGTGTCAGATACCCGACGACGAGCCCCCCGATTTGCTCGAGCCTTTGATGTCGGGTGTCTGATACCGGTGGCCATCGCTACTTCGTGAGCCCCAGGTACTTCGGCAGGAACAGCGAGATCTCCGGGATGAAGGCGACTCCCCGTTGGGCATCCCGCCGTGCTCACGCTGACGGCACAGGTTGCAAAGATCATTCGGCGTCTGACGCGCCGATCGACGACATATTGGGTCAGTTCCGCGAGCCCGGCAAGCGGTGTGAAGCCATTGAAGCAGTGCACGGGTGGCGGTAGCGTCCGGGCCGGCTGTGTTTCGCGCCGATGCTGCTATGGTCCTGGGCCTTGGTTCCGATCAATCGTTCGCGGGCGCACCATGTCCACCTCCGAAAGGCTCGTCCTCGACGGCATCGTGCGGCCACTCGCCGGCGAGCCCGGTCGCGTCGGCGCGCTGCTGCCGTCGCACTCCGTGCAGTGTCACGCCGCCAACCTGATGCCGCTCGGCGATGGCGATCTTGGCTGCGTCTGGTTCGGCGGCACCCAGGAGGGCATGTCCGACATCTCGATCCACGTCTCGCGCCTTGACCGCGGCACCGATCGCTGGACGCCGGCCGTGCGCCTCGAGGACGACCCGACCCGCTCCGAGCAGAACCCGATCCTGTTCCCCGCGCCCGATGGCCGCCTGCTACTGCTCTACACCTCGCAGCGCTCCGGCAATCAGGACACTGCCGTCGTGCGCTTCCGCACTTCGCTCGACAACGGGCACTCTTGGTCGGTGCCAGCGACGCTCATCGGCACCGCCGGCACCTTCGTGCGCCAGCCCGTGCATGTGCGCGCCAACGGCGACTGGCTGCTGCCGATCTTCGAATGCCGCACGCCCTCCGGCGAGCGCTGGACCGGCAGCCACGACACCAGCGCCGTGATGATCTCGCCCGACCAGGGGCGCACCTGGGAGCGCCGTCCGGTTCCCGACAGTATCGGCGCCGTGCACATGAACATCATCGACGCTGGGCGCGACGGCCTCGTTGCCCTCTTTCGCAGCCGCTTTGCCGATCACATCCATTTGAGCCGCTCGGTGGACGGCGGGCTCACATGGTCCGCCCCCGAACCCACAGCACTGCCCAACAACAACTCCTCGATCCAGGCCGCCGCGCTCGCCGACGGCCGCCTGGCGCTCGTCTACAACGCGGCGAGCGTCGCCGACGCCATCGGCCGCCGCCAATCCCTCTACGACGACATCGAGGACGACGCGCCGGCCGCAGCCTCTGGCACGCCATCAAAACCGAGCGCCCCGCCCTCCCGAACCGCGTTCTGGGGCGCACCGCGCGCGCCGCTCTGCCTCTCCCTGTCGTCGGACGCCGGCCGCACCTGGGAGGCGCCCCACACCCTCGACACCAGCGACGGCTACTGCATGACCAACAACTCGAAGGAGAAACTGAACCGCGAGCTGTCCTACCCGTCGATCAAACAGGGCGCGGACGGCCGTATCCACATCGCCTACACCTACTTCCGCCAGGCCATTCGCTACACCGCCTTCGACCGCCTCTGAGGCAGCGCCGGCCGCCGAGACGAAGCCCGTATGCGGGGATAGATTTTGCGCGAAAATGAGGCATTTCGTCCCGCAAAGGCCCGAACATCGATCCAAACTTGCCAAGACTAGAAAAACTTATCCCCCGTGTTCACTGTGTTTCTATTCCTAGGTACGCATTCCTAGTCATCCGCTGTACGATCTTCCCTGGTCGCAGCAACAGAGGATGACGTCGATCATGCCCCCCGTGGAAGCCCCAGCAACCGGTGAGCCCGCTGCCAGCGCCACCGTGCAAATTCTGCGCCTCATCGAGGCGCTGATCGTGCGCGTGTTCATGGTGCAGCGCGAGGATCTGTTTGCCGCGTCGCGCAAATCAGCCGACATCGCCCTCGCCCGCCAGGTGGCGATGTATCTGGCCCACGTCGTCTGCAACATCGAGGTCGGCGAGGTCGGCCGCAGCTTCGGCCGCGACCGCACCACCGTTCGCCACGCCTGCGGTGTCGTGGAGGACAGCCGCGACGACCCCGGGTTCGACCTGACGCTCGAGTTGCTGGTCGGCATTCTGCGCCGCCTGCGCGATGTCTCGTTCCCGCAGCCGGACCTGCAGTGAGGCCGCCCATGACCAGCCCGATGCAGTCCGAATCCTCCAACCCCGGACCGACCGCGCTTCCCCACTTCGATCTGCTGGTGGCGCTCGCGACCAAAGGCGCCTTCGCCATCGTCATGGCGTCTGTCGGCGGCGGCAGCCAGGTCCGCGTCGTCCGCGGCAAGCGCGCCGGCACCGACATCGAGCGACCCCACCGGCCGACGCGCGCGGGCTTCCCCCTTGCCAACCTCGCGACCGCACATTCCGCGGGACACATCGTCGAAGCCGGTGAGATTGCCCGTTACGCGCTCTCAGCCACCGGGCGTGGTCTGGTCCGGCGGTGGCGCGCCTCACTCGGTGCGGCGCGTGCAGCGATGGTGGCCATGGACACCGACATGACGGCACATGCTGCATCGTCGGCGTCGGGGAAGCCCGTCATGAACGAAGCCGAGAGCCCGCTCGTGTGGCTGAGCCGCCGCCTCGACCGTGATCGCCGGCCGCTGATCACCCCCGTGCAGCTCTCGGCCGGCGACCGTCTTCGCGCCGACCTCTACCTCGCGCACCTCACCCCCCGCACGACGCAGAGCTGGAACTGCATTCCCCAGAGCCGCAGCGAACGGCGCGGGCCACCCGCGCCGGCGAGCGCCATGAGCGACAGCACCGTCGCTGCCCGCCAACGCGTCATCGCGGCGTTCGACGCGGTCGGATCCAAGTTCGCCGACATGCTGATCGACGTCTGCGGCCACCTGATCGGCCTCGAGGAGATCGAGAAGCGCCGCGCCTGGCCGGCCCGCTCGGCCAAGCTCATCCTGCAGGCAGCCCTGACCGAGCTGGCGCGCCACTACGGCCTGCTGCCCCGCCCCGACATGCTGGCGGTCGCCCAAGCCAAGCTGCGCCACTGGGGCGCGGACGACTTCCGCCCGAGCCTCGACCGCTGGCAGGAGTTCAGTTGAGCCCCAGCGAAACCCAACAGTCGCAGAGGGTTGGGTTTCGCCTTGGACCCCAGGAGGGTGGCGCGGAACAGAAGCTGAATCAGTGTCTGGGCGGAAACCCGAAATCGCTAGCAGGGGGATTGGGTGACGCGTTCACCACACTGTGAACATGTTCGTCTTGAAGAAGTATCACGATGATATAAATTAACGTGACATCAACCCGAATGGACCATACACGGGAGGAGGCGGTTTGAGCGATGCCCAACCTTGGAGCCCACGTGCAGCGACCGACAATATACGTGCAATTGCGAGATCTTCCAACTTAGACCTCGCCTACAAGTTGCATGCAATCGAGCAACTACGAGAACGCAGCATCATTGCGTCCGATGTGTTGTTCGTTCTGAAGTATGGCTTCGTTCTGGTTGACCCAGAGCCGGCCACAAGGCCGGGCTTCTTCAAATATGCAATCGAGAACAAAACGCCGAACAGCGACAGTAGAGATATCCGCCTTATCATTGTGCCTGACAAGATCAGGTCGTTGATCAAGCTAGTGACAGTTATGTGGGTCGATGAACTTGCCACTAGAGCTGGATCGATCATCAAGTAAGGCAGAGAGGGCAATACAATGGCCGATCACCA
>JANOJW010000412.1:0-2103 GCA_031418955.1 Hyphomicrobiales bacterium
GACGATCGCGAGGATCGCTCACTGCGATCATTGGGCCAGCGTCAACGGCTATGCTTTGCACGGATCGCGTCCCTCACGCGCCGCTTTCGCTCAGATCGCTCCGAGTCGATAGAGCGGCCCTTGTAGGCTCCCACGAGCCCCAACTCGATCGCCAAGTCGTAGGGGGTCTGGGCGGTGTCACCCCTCGCGAGTTTTTCCTCGATCGCTTCCCGTACGAACTCGGAGAGCGTCGCACCGCTGCGCGCCAAACTCTGGCGGACGCGGTCGCTGGTTTCCGGCGCAACCTTGACGGTGATCGAAACGGACATGGCTATTCCATAGGTCTTACGAGTAAGACGCAAGGTGGATGGCTGCGGTGCACTTGTCAACACCACGGGAAAGGTAAAGTGACATCTTCGACTTGCCGCAACGCGCAGGCGGCAGTTCGGAGCAGGTTGGGAGATCGATTTTCACCGCAGCGGATGCAGCGGCGGGCCGGCCACGACCGTGTTCGACAGAGTTCCGAGCGGGCCAGCCGACAGCTCGACGCGGTCGCCAGGTTTCAGCCAGGGGAATTTGTCCTCGCCGTGCGTCAGCGACAGCTCCGCGATGCAGCCCGTTCCGCACGTGCCCGAACCCAGAATGTCGCCGGCATTCACCACCGTGCCGCGCGAGGCGAACGACAGCATCTCTTCGAAAGACCAGTAGATGTTCGCTAAATTGTCGCGCGAGTATTCGCGGCCATTCACGGTCGCCGTCAGCGTCAGGTCGAACGCGCGTCCTTTCCGCAGCGGTTCCAATTCGTCGGCGGTGACGAGGCAAGGGCCGAGGCTCGAGCGGAAATCCTTGCCCTTCGCGGGCCCGAGCCCGACCAGCATTTCCTTCCTCTGCAGATCGCGCGCGCTCCAGTCGTTCATGATCATGTAGCCGACGATCGAGCGCTGGGCTTCAGCCACTGTCAGGTTCGACCCACGCCGGCCGACGACGGCGGCGATCTCCAGCTCGAAGTCGAGCTTCTGGCAGCCGGGCGGCACCGCGACCTCGTCGCCTTGTCCCGCCAGCGACGAAGGGTTGGTGAAATAGAACACGGGCAGCTCGTACCACTCGGGGATCATCTCGAGACCGCGGCTCCGGCGTCCTGCCTTCACGTGCTGTTCGAAAGCGTAGAAATCGCGGATCGTCGGCGGCGACGGAATGGGCGGCCGCAACTGCGCGCGTGCCGCCTCGATGACGCCTGCGGGCTCCTTTTCTGCGCGCTCACCAGCGTCGAGCAGCCGCTCGCCGTCGTCGCCGAGCAGATCGAGCAGGGACGCTGCGCCATCGATCAGGTGGATCTTGTCGCCGATCCAGCGGCCGACCCGGTCCTGGCCCCGCTCATCGCGAAGTGTGACGAACCGCATGGGTGTCCTCCGATGCGCCGGTTGGCGGCACTGTGACGGTTTTCAGGGAGATCGCAACACTGAGCGTCGACCGTTCACGCGGTGAGGAAAGCTGCCATGCGTGCGTTGGCCAGCTCGGGCGTCTCGACGTGCACGAAGTGGCCGGCGTCCTCGGCCTTTTCGAGCCTGAAGTCCGCGAAGTAGTCGCCGAGCTTGTCGGTGAACTCGTACCGCAGCACGGGATCGTGCGCGCCCCACAGCAGGAACGTCGGCGCCTTGATCTTCGGCGTGGGCAGGCCACCCGCCTCCATCATGCGCCGCCGGAACTGCGATACGCCGATGTACCAGTCGAAGCCGCCCTGCACGTTGTCGTTGGACAGGAAGTTGTCGACCCATTCCTCGAGGTAGGGCTCGAACGCGCGCTTCTGGTGACACCAGTGCGTGAGGAAATGCCGGTAGTAGATGCGCGCCGCCTCGCGCGACGACCCGACCAGCTCGGCGGCGAAGTCCTTCTGGTGGAACTGCTGGTACCAGGTCTCGGGGAAATGGCGGAAATCGCCCCAGCGGGCGCCGATGCCGGGATAGGCGCAGTTGAAGAAGAACAGCTTGGTGACACGCTCGGGCCAGGCGAGCGCGAAATGCTGCGCGACGAACGAGCCGACGTCGTGGGAGACGATGGCGAACCGCGAGAGGCCGAGCGCGTCGGCAAAGTCGCGCAGATCCTTGGCGAGAACCTGCGGCGGCG
>JANOJW010000413.1:0-16119 GCA_031418955.1 Hyphomicrobiales bacterium
TGGTCGGCTCATCGAGCAGGAGGACGCGGGGCTCGCGGGCCAGCGCGCGCGCCAGCGTCAGGCTCTGGCGCTGTCCGCTCGAGAGACCCGCGCCCCGCTCGCGAACGGGCGTGTCGAGCCCCTTGGGAAGTTTCCCGATCCAGTCGAACGCGGTCGCCATTCGCGCCGCCCTGACGAGCTGCGCATCAGTCATTCCAGCATTGCCCATGGCGATGTTCTCGCGCAACGTGCCCTGGAAGATCTCCGCATCATGCAGCGCATAGCCGACTGCCCCGCGCAGCAGCGCGGGTTCGATCTGGCCGACCGGCAGGCCGTCGACCAGCACGCGGCCGCTCGATGGCGCAACGAGCCCTTGGATGAGTTTCAGCGCCGTCGTCTTGCCGCTGCCGATGCTGCCGACGATCGCCACCTTCTCACCCGGCGCGATCGAGAACGAGACCTCGCGCAACACGGCGGGCGCGTCCTTCTCGTAGGCGAGCGAGACGGCATCGAACGCGATGGCTCCCTCGAAGTGCTCGGGCTCCAAGGATATTGCATCGTCTGGACGCTCCTGGGGCGCCATCACGATGTCGTCGAGCACGCGATAGGCGATCCGCACCTGATGCGCCCGCGCGAGGAGGCCGGCCATCTGGCCGAGCGGCTGCAGCGCTCGCCCGGCGAGCATGGTCGCCGCGATCAGTGCGCCGGTCGTCAGACTGCCGCTCGCCACCATGTAGAAGCCGGCGATGATAATCATCACCTGGGTCAGCGTCTGCGCCGCAAACACGATGTTCATGCCGACAGCTGACGCTTCACGCATTGCATGACCGGTGCGGATGCCGTCGGCGAGCGCCCGCTCCCACCGGGCCGCCATCCAGCTCTCCGCTGCGGCGGCCTTGATCGATTCGAGGCCGGCGATCGCCTCGACAGCGACCCCGCTCTTTTGCGCACTGTCGCGGAACTGCTGCTCGGTGAGCCGTGCGATGCGGCGCTGCGTCCACCAGCCGATGCCGAGGACGAGCGGCATCGCGGCGAGCGGCACTAGCACCAGCGGTCCGGCGACGACTGCGATCATGGCGAGGAAAAGGACCAGGAACGGCAGGTCCCCGAATGCCGTCAGTGTCGCCGAGTTGAAGAACTCCCGCAGCGTCTCGTACTCGCGCAGCGTGTTGGCGCGCACGCCCGTCGAGCCGCCCGATGCCAGGCGCCCCCCGATCAGCCGGGCGAAGATGAAATTGCCGAGCGTGACGTCGGCGCGCCGGGCCGCGGCATCGACGAAACGACCGCGAAGCGTTTTGATCAGCAGGTCGAAGCCAGTCGCCACGATCACCCCGATCGAGAGCGCCCAGAGCGTCTCCACCGCCGCATTCGGCAGCACGCGGTCATAGACGTTCATGGTGAACAGTGGCATGGCCAGCGCCAGCACGTTGATTGCGAGCGTCGCGAGGATCGCCTCGCCATAGGCCTTTCGGCTGGCCGCGAACGCGCCGAAGAGCCAGCTCGACTTCGACGGCGGCAGCGCCGCTACCGCGTGCCGGCCCCCGCCTGGACCCGGACGCGCCGTGATGATGCGGCCGCTCTGCGCCGCGGCGAACTCGGCGAACGGCAGCCGGGTTCGCATCGCGGACAGTCCAGGCTCGCTTACCAGCGCATCGACTGGGCGCCCTGCCGCGTCGCGGCCGATCTGCCATACGATATCGACGCTGCCGTCCTTGATCACCGAAATGATCGGCAGCTCGGCGTCCTGCAGCCCGGCGGCATCGCGTTGCACCGGCTCGCAATCGAGACCCGCCCGCGCCGCCGCGAGCGCCACGTGCTCCGCCGCAAGACGTCCATTGACCAGCGGCAGGCCGTGCACCATCGCCGCCGGCGTCACGCGCCGGCCGTAGTGCTGCGCGATGTCCGCGAGTGCCAGCCCCAAGGGATCCTTGGCCGGGGCGCTGCTCCCATCGGGCGGCGCGCGAAACGCCTGCGCCACCCTGTCCAGGCGGCGCAGCACTTCCGGTGGACGTAGCCCAGTCTCGGGCGATAAGCGCTCGCTCATAGTGACACTGTCCGGCGTGCTCGACTGCCTCACTTCTGCGGCTGAGGATCAGCGACCTTTGCGTGCGGGTCGATCATGGTTCTGCGGTGAGCCCATCCATCCTGCCAACCGTCGATCACCGTCGGGGCATGCGGCTTGGCACCTTCCGGAGGCGGCTCGAGGCCCAGCGCCGGCACGAGGCGGCCCATCGCCGCGAGGACGCGATAGGAGTTGTAGAGCCGGACGAACTCCTCGGTGCGCAACGAAGCCTCAGCGACAAACACCTCGGCCTGGATGTTGAGCAGGTCGAGCAGGCGGCGCTGGCCGGCGTCGAACTGGGATCCGTAGGAGGCGCGGGTGGCGCGGTTCTGAGCAAGCTGCGTCGACAGCGCGGGGATCCGGGCGTGCGCCGTCTCGACGGCATTCCAGGACGTGCGGGTCTCGCGCTCGACGATGCGTTTGGTGTTCTCCGAGATGTCGCGGGCCTCGAGCGCGCGCGCTTTCGCCTCCCAGTCGCGAGCCTTGTCGATGCCGCCGTTGAGCAGGTTCCAGCGCACGACCACCATGGCGCGGGAGTCGATCGTGCGGTCGTGGTCCTCGCTCACGTTCCAGCCCTGCCGGCTGCTGAGCTCCAGATTGACCCGCGGATAGTAGCGCGCGTGCGCGACGCCGGCCGCCGCGAGTGCCGCCGTCGCGTCGTGCTGGGTAGCGATGATGGACGGCGAGAACGCGACGGCATCGGCAACGGCGAGATCGAGCGAGCGAGGCAGGTGCTTCCCCAGCGCAGGCACGGGCTCTAGTTTTACAGGCCCGCGCCCGGCGACCGAGCGGAACAACGTGTCGGCGTCGCGCAGGCGGCCCTCGGCCTCGTAGACGAGGGCCTGCGCCTGCGCTGTGCGACCAACCGCTTCGCTCTTGTCGGAGGCGCTGCCACGGCCGCCGTCGACGCGTTGGCCCACCCGCGACATCAAGCGCTGGTGGGCTGTGAGATTGGCCCGTGCGGAGCCGAGCACGGATTGCGCCCGTTGCATCTCCAGATAGGCCTGCACGGCCCGCAGCGCGATCGAGTTCGCCGTATCGTTGACGCGCCAGCGCGCGGACTCGACGCGGTGCTTCTGGCGGGCCTCCTCGTGGCGCGCCTCGAAACCGTCGAACAGGCGTTGCGACAAGGTGACGGAAACTTCGCGGTGACTGTGCGTGTCGTCTGGCGAGACGATCCCAAGCGCGCTGCGGTCGTAGCTGCGGTGGCGGCCGTACTCGGCTCGGGCATCGACGGTCGGAAGCCGAAGGCCGCGCGCGGCGGTGAGCTCGTGATCGATGGCGCGGCGGTTGAAGCGAATGGCGCCGAGCTCGGGATGGGAGGCGAGCGCCTGCTCGACGACGGAGAGCAGATTCTCGGCGAGCACCGGCGGTGCGCCAAGTCCGATCACCGCTGCAACGCCTACGGCCGTGCGGAGCCATCGTCTGGCAAGTGTCATTGCGCGCCCACCTTCTGGGCCCCGGCACGCGGACAAAAGTGAGGACTGGGGCCGCATCTTCGGCTGCACCGAAGCGGGCCGGTCATGGCCTCGATTCGATGCGCCCGATCGAACCGTGCGCCGCTGCAGTTAACGACCGGTTAATCTGCGACGCGTACGGATAAATTGTAGACGGCAGAATTGCAACTTGTGGTTGATGACCGCCGCCTGGCGGGTCAGCGAGCCGACCAATAGTGTTCGTTTTCCCGTCGTCAGACGATCAGGTTGCCGTTCTGCCGCATGGCGTCAACGTCGAGGCCGGAGGCCCCCGTCAGTGTCACGATGTCGATGTATCCAGCGCCGCCCGCGCTCCCGTTGGCATCGACCTGCACGGTGGTCGGATCGCCGGGCTTCAAGCGGACGAAGGCGCCAAGCAGCGCGGACTGGGCGTTGAACCCGCTCAGCAGTGCGCTGAAGTCCAGCGCATCGCCGCCCCCGCCCGCGGCAAAGTCGGTGATCGTGTCGGTGCCGCCCGTCGCGTCGCCGGATGCCCAGACGAAGAGATCACGTCCGCTGCCGCCCGTCATCGCGTCGCCACCCTGTCCGCCAACGATGCGATCAAGCCCCGCGCCGCCCGAGATGGTGTCGTTGCCGCCTAGTCCCTGGATCAGATCGTTACCCGCCGCACCGGTGAGCGTGTTGCTGCCGGAGGTGCCCGTCAGCGCCTGCCCGGCCGCGGTCGGCGCCGCCACGGTCAGCTGGAAGCTGTCGGTCACCGGCGTCGCGAGGGTGCTGACGCCATCGATGGTGATGGCGGAGATCAGCACGTTGAAGGTGCCGGTCGTCACCGCCGGCCCGCTGGCGATCTGGAGGGCATTCGACTGCGCTTCGGTGCCGCGAAACACCCAGGAGCCGCTCGACGGCTCGGCGAGCGTGCCGCCGAGGCTTGCAACCAGGAAGGCACCTGTCGGCACGCCGGTGAAGGTGATCTCGATCATTTCCGCTCGGGTCTCGCCCGGGGCCGTGCCGGTGTCGTCCTGCATGCGCACGTTCATCGGTACGGCCGCGATTCCGCTGGCGGTCAGCGTGACGTCAGGCGTCAGGATCTCCACCGTGTCGGCGACCGGCGTCACGATCACGCTGAAACTGCGCGAGGACTGCGCCTCGTCGCCGTTCGAGGACTCGAGCGCGATCGCGTTGAGCGACAGTGCCATCGTGCCCGAGTAGTCGAGCGGCGGGATGATGCGCAGAGTCGCCAGCGCCGAGACCGGGATTGTCCAGGAGCCGTCGCCGTTGTTGGAACCGGCCGAGAACCGGGTGCCGAACGGGGTGCCCGCGATGACGACGGACAGGATCTCGCCACCGTTGGTCGTGATCGTGTCGACGAGGGCGGCGGAGAGCCCCGAGAGTGCGATGCCGCCCGCCGCATCCTCGGCGCCGGACGCCGTCGGGATCGAGGCTGGAACGGTCGGCGCGTCGGCGTCGGCGACAATCGTCGCCGCGACGGTGATGCGCGTCAGCCGCGTGTTGTCGGCATCTGGCGTCGGGTCTGCGGGCGTCGACTGGTCGCGTGTGACGGCCGCGATCTCGATCGTCACGGTACCGTGCCAGTTCGAGGCGCCGCGTGCCTGCAGCGTACCGATGCTCGCGGTCGGCACGCGATAGAAGCCGACGAGGCTCTGGCCGTCGATCGTCGCATCGGCGTCGCCGGCGGCAACCACGGCGAAGGCACCGACCAGCGTGGCGCCGTTGTCGAGGCGGACGTAGCTGAAGCCGTCGATCGTTTCGCTGCCGTCGGCGTCGCGCTCGGCGACTGCCGCATTGAGCGCGAACGCGATGTCCTCGGTACCGGCGGCCGGGCTCGCGGTGACGGCTGGACCATCAGATACAGGATCGACGTAGACCTGCACGGTCTGCGGTCCTGTCGTCGAGCGCACGAGGTTGGTGCCGGTCGCCACCGCCTCGATGGTGATCGACATGTTGCCGGAGTAGTCGGCCGGCGGGCGCAGCTGGACCGCGCCGCTGTTGAAGTCGGCCGCGCTGGCCACCCAGCGCATGGTCACGGGATTCCACGTTGCCCCGGTCACCGTGGCGCCGGCTGGAACCGTGAACATCACGGCCGTGGAGAGTACGCCCGGATCGGACGTGATCACCGGCGAGGCCGAAGTCGACAGCGCACCGGACACGTCCTCGATGCCATTGCGCAGGTTGGCGAGGTTGATCGCGGGAACCGGCGGCGGTGTTCCGGCGGAACCGCCGGCGCCGGGATCGACGACGAAGGAGAAGGCCGCATTGGTGCTGCTCGTCGCGAGCGACGCATCGTCCACGGCAACAGTCGTCACCTCGAAGTTCATCGTCAGCGGCGCGCCGGAGAACTGCGCGGTGATGAGCGAGAGATTGCCGAGCTCGGATGGCCGTACGAGGAACGTACCGTCACCGTTGTCGAGGCCCGCGGGATTGCCCGTGATGCTGTCGATCAGCGCGAAGACGGGAGCAGATCCGCCGGTCGTGCTGGCCAGCCGCAGGATGTAGTAGATCTCCTCCGACTGTACACGTCCAAGCCCATCGCCTGCGGGAGCACCGGGCCGGTCGGCGTCGACGTCGGTCGTCACGCCGCCGAAATCGAGCGGGATCGGCGACAGCGGTGAGAACACGTCGACGTCGGCGGCGTTGCCGTCGTTGTCGGGGTTGCTGGCGAAGACTGTCGGCACGTCGGCGATGCCCTCGATCGTGATGTCGAGGCTTCGCGACTCGAGTTTCTGCGGGCCGTTGGCGTTGTCCTCGAGCAGCGCCAGGATGGAAATCGAAAAGTCGACGTTGCTGTCAAGGAAGAGGTCGTTGTCGAGACGCACGCCCGCGAGGTTCGAGGGCAGCACGACGATGCTGCCGGCCGGCACGGTGAGCGGTTGGCCGTTGACCGAGATCGTGGCTCCGGCCGGATAGTAGTCGAAGGTGCCCGCAATGTAGCCGGCCACGAGCTTGTCGAGGCCGGAGCCTGCGCCCGGCAGCTCGGCGAGCCGGTCCGCGATTCCCGCATTTGCGATGAGATTGGACAGATCGAACACGTAGCGCAGCACCGTCTCCGAGCCGTCGGTGTCGGCGTAGGTGTGATTGGCGGCGCTGGCGAGCGAGACGCCGCTCGCCTCGACTTGCGTCTCCGTGAGCGACTGGCCCGGGGACCAGGAGGCAAAGCCGTCGACGGTTGCGGCCGAGATCACCGGCGCCACGGTAATGGCGAGCGGCCAGGGCAGCGACGTCGACTGGTCGCTATCGATCTCCTGCGTCACCGCCGTCAGCGTCAGACCGGGATACGGGGTGTTGCCCGAGTAGTGGCGCACGGGCGGCAACGTGAGTGTGGGCACGGCGTCGGCGGAAATGCTCCACCGGCCGCCCCCGAGATAGGCGATCGCACCGCCGCTCGCCGACGGAATGACGCCAGCAGGAAGCCCCGCGAGCACGAACGACAGCGTTTCCGAGCCGTCGGTGTCATTGAGCGCGTTGCTCAGCACACCGCCGGCGGCTGCAACGATCGCGCCGCCGATGGCATAAGGCTGATCCTCCTGCGCGGCGACCGCTACCGGGTAGTTATTGGGCACATCGGCGACACCCTGCACCTCGACGATAATCGAGCTGGTGAAGATCACCGGCCCTGCCGTGCCGTCGGTGACGATCGTCTCGGTGACGAGCACGATGTCGGGCGTGGCGGGATTGATCGTCGAGTGGTTCGACGGCGGACGGATGGCGAGGCCCGCGGCCTCGACGGGCGTCAGCGTGTAGTAGCCACCGATCTGCGGGATCACGACGTTGCCGGTGCCGTAAATGATCGCGCCAGCCGGCACGCTCGTCGCGTCGATGCGGAACGTATAGGTTTCCGAGCCATCCGGGTCGCCGAGCGTGACGGCGTTCGGGATGCCGATGATCGTGTCTTCGAGGCCGATGGCGTTGGCCTTCACGATCGGCGTGTCGACGGTCGGCGTGATGGTGACGCTGACGGTTGCGAGTGCCGTGGCCTGCCGAATGTCGATACCGCCCGAGGGATCTCCAGCCTGGCCCTGCTCGGTGGTGATTGCCGTGAAGGTCAATGTCGCCGGCCCCGAGTAGTAGGGCGAGACGAGGCCGAGATTGGCGAGCACGTCGTTGAGGTCGTCTTCGTTGGCGGCGTTGACAGTCCACGTGCCGCCGGCCGTGCCGATGAGCGTTGCGCCGGGGGGCAGCGTGTAGCCTGTGGTCGTCACGATGCTCGCCCCGAGCGGCAGGCCGGTGACCTCCACGGAGAGCCGCTCCGAGCCCCAGCCCGCGCCGTCGGCGACGCCGTCGGTGTCGATGCTGCGGTCGGCGACGATCAGCTCGCCAGCCGGTCCGGTGAGCGCGATGATGGTCGTGGTGGTGCCGCTCTCGGCGCCGGTGACCGTGAAGCCCGCAGCGATCGACGGCGTGTCGGCGCGGGCCAGGATTGCGACGTCGTGACTGAACGCGGTCGTCTCGGTGTCGGCGATGCCGTTCTTGACGTCGAGCGTCGTCACGGTGACGGCGATGGTGCCATTGCGGTCCTGCTGGCCGTCGTCGCTGCCGTTGCTGTCGCGGTCCTGGCCCATGGCGACCTGGAACGTATCGAGCGTCGCGCGGATGTCCGTCTCGGCCTGCGCGCGTTGCGCATCCGTCAGGAGGGAGAGGTCACCGGTGATGATGGTCGAGGTGATGGTGTAGGTGCGTGCGGCAGCGTTGTAGGTCACCTGGGCAGAGCCGCTACCCGCGAAGGTGCCGGCGGATCCAGGAACATGAGTGCCCGAGAGCGTGTACGTGAGCGCGGAGGTGTTCGCCGGCACCGTCAGAACGAGCTGGCTGATGGTCTCGGCGCCGCCATTGGTCGGCGAGCCGACAACGCTGTCGACGACACGAATGCCGGTGGTCGCGTTGGCGAGATCGGCGCCAAAGGCGACGACCGCGTCCTCATAGCCGAGCGAGTCCACTGGCGGCGTCACCGGATCGGCAATCGGATTGACGGTGACGGTCAGTGGTTGCGCCGGCTGGCTCGTGGTGACCGTGCCGCTGGTCGTGGTGTCGACGACGGTCGCGCGGACCGACAGCGCGATGGTGCCGGTGGAATGCAAGGGCGGCTGGATCTCGAGCGCGGCCAGTGCTGCTTCGGGGACCCGAAGCCAACCGCCGACGATCGTGCCGGTGGCAGCACCACCCGCCGTAAACGTGGTGCCGGCCGGAAAGCTCGCGATGTCGATCTCCATGAACCGCGTCTCGGAGCCGTCGGGATCGGCCGCGCCCGCGATCGACAGACCGGCAAGTGCGTTTTGCGTATCCTCGAGGCCGGTTGCCGTGGGCGGGGCAACGAGCGAGGGCACCTCCGGCACCGGTGTGACCGGAATGACGAAGGTCTGCGCGTTGAGTGCCGTCGGCACCGAGATCTCGGGTCCAGCGATGCCGCCACCCATGCCGGCCGCGGCGCCGTTGTTGTCCTCGGCGGGATTGCTCTCGACCGCGATGGCCGTGACCGTGACGGTGATGTCTTCGCCGTTGTCGGCGCCGGGGCGAACCTGCAGCGAGGCCATCGCCGCTTGGATGTTGGCGGCCGAGCCGGTGAGGGTGACTTGTCCGGCCGTCGCGGTGTCGAACGTGACGCCGGTCGTGGTGCCGAATTGGACGTCGGGCCGCGCGCCCGTACCGGGCGTCGAGAAGGCGACCCTGACCGACTGGTAGGTCTCCGAGCCGTCCGTGTCGTTGAGCGCGACCGTCACTGGATAGGTCACGAGCCCTGAGTCCTCGTCGACCGCGGCCTTGGTTGCTGCCCCCACGTCGACGGCCGGCGTGTCCGCTACCGCCTGCACGACGACGCTGTGGGTGAGCGAGAACGCCGAGGAGGCGCTGGTCACGCCGTTGGAGTCGGACATGGTGCCGTTGACGGCCACCGTGAAGTTCTGGTCGCGGTCGTCGGCGAGCGTGATCGACAGTGAACGCAGCACGGTGAGCGCATCGTTGGCGCTGGTGCTGGACACCGTGATGATGCCTGTCACGAGGTTGATCGACGTCGTGACGCCCGCAATCGTGGTGCCGAAGCTCGCAGCCTGCAGGTTGGTCGGCAGGCCCGAGAGCGTCACGGCCATGCCCTGCGATCCGTCCGTATCGATGGTCGCGAGGCCGAGGCGCGTACCGAGCGCGAGTACCAGATCGGGATCGGCCGGGTTCGACGAATTATTGTTCTCACGGATGAGCGAGTTCGCATTGGCGAGCGTCGGCGGATCGACCACGGGCGCGACGGTGACGTTGATGTAGGTGGTGACGGTCTCCGTCTTGGTTGGCCCGTCGGTGCCGTTCGGGGCTCCCTCCGCTGCGAGCGGCGCCAGTTCGCCGCCAGTCGCGGCCTCGGTGGAGATCGCATCGACGCGAATGCCATTGGTGCCGGTGAGTACGCCCGACCACTGCGCACGCGGCACGAAGGTCAGCACACCGCCGTTGATGAAGCTGTCGATCAGGGCTTCGCGGGCGGCTGGGTCGGCGCCGGCCACGGTCACGGTGTACACACCGCCGCCAAGACTGGTGAAGGTGACGCCGCCAGGTGCGGTGCCGGTGAGCGTGCCGATGGCCCCGCTGCCGTCCGAGGGAACAGTGATGCGAACCGACAGCGTCTCGCTGTTGTCGGCTGCGCCGCCATCGGCGCTGCGCCCCGCGTCGATGACGAGTACAGCGCTGCCGTCCTCGCTGATCGAGACGTTGGCAACCGAGAGCGACGGCGCATCTGCGACGGCCTGCACGACGACGGCGTGCGCATAGCTGTTGATGATGGTCGAGCCGTCGTTGTCGGCGGTGGTGATGGCAACGGTGAGGGAGAAATTGGCGTCGGTCTGCGCCGGCGCCAGCACGTTGAGGGTATCGAGCGCCGCCCGGATCTGGGCTTCGGTGCCGCCGGTGAGGACGGCCGTGAAACCGCCCGCCGGCACTACCGTGACAACCGGAGCGCCACCGCCGACCGGCGTGTAGACAACTGTCGCGCCGACGGGGAAGCCCGCAATCTCGACGCGCGTCACGTTCTCGGTGCCGTCGGTGTCGATTTTCGTCCAGGTCACGTCGGTGCCGATGGTGCGGGCGGTGTCCTCGACGAGGGTCGAGGCGCCCGACGGCGTCACGCCATCGGCGACGGCACGCACCGGAATATTGACCGTGAACGTCGACGAGCGGTCCAGCAGCGCCACTTCGGCGCCGCCGGGCGCATCATTCGTTGGGTTGGTTTCGCGGCTCGTCACCGTGACGTCGAGGGCGAAGTCGGTATCCAGATGCTGGCGTACGCCACCGACGGCGGGCGACAGCGCCAGCGTCAGGTTGGCGAGCACGTCGTTGATCGCCGCATCACTCGGACCGGTGACGACCCAGGCGTTGCGGCCCGCGTCGAACGTGAGCGTGCCGGCGGTGGCTGAACTGTCCGTCAGGGTGAAGCCCGCCGGCACGTTGCCGATCAGCACCTCGAAGATGCGCTCGGTGCCGTCGCTGTCGGGATGGCCGGCCGTGAGGCTCAGCGGAATGCTGTTGTCCTCGAGACCGAAGCCGACGCCGCCGATACCGATGCTGTTTGTCACCAGCGTCGGGATGTCGGCGACGGCCGCAACCGTGATCACATGCGTGCCGACGAATGTCTGCGTCGATACCGCCTCGCTTTCGCTCGTCGTGCGGTCGGATTTCGTGACCGAGATCGACAGCGAAATGTCGACGTCGCTGTGCGGCGGCGGCAGCAGCGACATGGTTGCGAGCGCGGTCCGGATCTCGTTCTCGGTGCCGCCGGTCAACGTGACCGAGGTCGTGGCCAACGTCACGGTGAAGGTGATGGGCGCGCCGCCACCGACCGGCGTGTAGCTCACGACCGCGCCGAACGGCATGGCGCCAACCGTGATCCCGGTGATGCGCTCCGAGCCGTCGGCGGCGTCGGTCGCGGAAATCGTGATGTTGGCGCCGAACGGCACGGGTGCAGTTACGCCTGGGACCAGTACATCGACGATGCCATCCTCGTTGACGGCGCTGGCGCCGCCGAACACCGGGGCATCGACGACCGGCCGCACCCCCACCGGCACGCTGAACGTGGTGAGCGCCGTCGGCGTCAGGACGTCGCCCGCCTCGCTCGGGTTGGACTCGCGGGTCTGCGCCGTCACGGACAGCGAGAAGTTCACGTCGCTGTCGGCGGGCGGACGGATCTCGAGCGCGGCCAAGCGGGTCTGGATGTCGGCCGTGGTGCCGGTGATGCGGATCGTGCCGTCGCCAAGCACGGTCACCGTACCGGCGGCCGAGGTCCACTGCACGGTGGCGCCAGCGGGAACGCCGCGGATCTCCACGAAGTCGAGCGTCTCCGAGCCGTCGTTGTCGGGCAGCGTGACGCTGATCGGGACCGGGATGAACGTGTCCTCGTTGCCGATGCCCGAGCCCGAGCCGAGCGGCGCGTCGGCGACGGCCCGGACCTGCACGGCAAGCGGCTGGGTGTGATTGAACGTAGCGCCGCTGATATCGAGGGTCCTGGCGGTGACCGAGAGCGCCATGTCGTCGTCGCTGTGCTGTGGCGGCGTGACGGACACCGTGGCAAGCGCCGTGCGGATCTGGGCCTCGGTGCCGCCGCTGATCGTGATGCCGCCACCACCGGCGGGCATCGTCACCGAGCGTAGAGTGCCCGACGTGTCGGTGTAGGTGACGACGGCGCCGGCCGGGAAGCCGGTGATGTCGACACGCGTCAGCGCCTCGGAGCCGAGCGGGTCGTCGATCGTGATCGTGATGTTGTCGCCGATCAGGACCGCGGTGTCCTCGTTGGTGACATCCGCCGTCGTGGCGACGCGCGGGCCGTTGATCGGGAGCACGTGCACGATCACCGGCGCCAGCACGACCTCGCGGTCGCCGTTGGAGCGCTCCGTCGCGATCGCCACGATCTGCATCGTGATGTCGCCGACGAAGTTGACGGGCGGGGTGAAGTCGGGATCGCTCGCGATTTCGGCCGGGGTGAACAGCCACACGCCCGGCCGCGCCGGGTCGGCCCGACCGACGTCGAAGGTGGCGCCGGCCGGAACATTGCGGATCTCGATGGTCAGAACTTCCGAGCCGTCGAGATCGTTGAGATTGGCGGCAAGGCTCGGCAGCGTGACGGGCGTGTCCTCGTCGGTCGTGCGCTCGTCGCCCGTGACGTTAGGGACATCGGCGTCGGCCACCACATTGACGACGAACGCGCGATTGATGGTCGTGCTCGACAGATAGCCTGGGATCGAGGGATCGAGATTGCGCTCGGTCACCACCACCGCGACAGCGAGCGTGATCGGTCCGGAAAAATCGTCGGGCGGCAGCAGCGTCAGCGATTGCAGCAGCGCCTGGATCTCGGCCGTCGAGCCGGTGACGAGATAGGTGCCGTCGGGTTGCAGCGAGATGGAGCCATTCAGCCCCAAATCCCAGCCGAACACGGCGCCGGTTGGAATGCCGGAGACGACGGCTCGGTCGATCACCTCCGAGCCGTCCGGATCGTTGAGCGTCACGGTGATCGGCGTTGCGATCGTTGTGTCCTCGATGGTCGAGGTGCCCGCAACGATCGTCGGCGTGTCGATGACGGCGCGGACCATGATGTCGATGGTGCCGGTCTCGACGCGGCCGGTGCGGGGATCGGTGAGCGTGAAGCCGATCTCGGCTGGACCCGAATAGCCCGGCGCCGGCGTGAACACGAAGGTGCCGTCCACATTGAGAACGACCGTGCCTTTGGCCGGGTCGATTTCGATGCGCCGGTCGGTCACGGGAAGCGCCGCGATCACCGGATCGAAGATACGGCCGACGAAAACGGTGTCCTCGACGGCGGCGGACGATGCCGTCGGTTCGGTGAGCGGGCCGGGCGCGCGGCGACCCTCGATCTGCGGCTCGATCGGATGGTCGGCGTCCTCCGACAGATCGTAGGCTGCGCGGTGATACTCAAAGTCTCCGAGCAACCACAGGTGATCGATCGTCGAGCCGACGGCGAAGCTTTCTCCCGGAAAGCGCTGATTGTCGCTGGTCCAGTGCTTCTCGCCGTTGCGCCGGCCCGGATCCTCGTCGGAAAGTCCGATCATGTGGTCGAGGCCGTTGCCGACGCCGGCCGGGAGACTCTGCCCGGCGCTGCCCATCTCGCCGCGCTTCAGGTCGTCGCGACCCCAGCGGCGGGTCTCGTCGCCGAGGCCGCCGAGCGCACTGGCACGGATTGCCAACGGCTCACCGAGCGGGTCGACCGGGCTCAAGGGAGACGCGCCGGGGACGCCGATGGCAAGAGCGCCGGCCTCGGATGTGGTTTCGGCGACAAGGGGCTCGACATCCGGCAGGATGGTGCGATTGAGCCGCTGAGCAAGTTCGATGCGGGCGCGGCGTTCCGCGTCGGGCATGGCGGCGCCGTCGCGGCCGGGCTCGGCGATGACCAGCTTCGCATGGTCGGGAAAGTGGAGTGCAAGCCTCCCGTCGGCAAGCACGACGAACTGCGTTTCGCCCTGCCGGGCGAGCGCGAGCAGGTCTCTCGCATCGGTCGACGGATGAACCTCCGCCTCCGCGCCAGGCCCCGGCTTTCGCAGTCGTTCGTGGGCCGAGGTGGACTGCGCGATGACCGGCGGGAACGCGGGAAGCGACATGACGAACTCCGGGACTCGGAACGCACAGCGACGATCGATCTGCACAAATACAAACTATCCTGGCAACCTTGACGCTTCATGAAGAGGCGTGCCGTAATATTTTGTAAACAAACAGGTTTTCCGTGCTGCCGCGGCGTCGCCGATCGCACCTTGGAACGTGGCGTGGATGGCTGGTCATGGCCGCGCTGGTTTGCCGACCCGGACATCAGAGCCGTTCAAGGCGCCTGAGCGCGCGAAACTGCTCGACGACAATGACGGGCCGCGGGTACGCTTCATCCAGCATCGCGGCAACGCAGATGCACGGCGCCAGAACCTGGAAGCGGGGCCACTCAAAGGGCCACCCGGCCAGCAATTCGTTCAAGTTTCTTGAAACCAGATGAATGGATTAGAAATGTGGCTCCGGGGGTAGGATTCGAACCTACGACCAGCCGGTTAACAGCCGGCTGCTCTACCGCTGAGCTACCCCGGAACACGTGTCGGCGGATGCTCACTCCGCCGACCGGAAGCAATTACGCGAAAAGGACGAACGAGTCCATAACGCCGACTCGTCCGATCGCGCGTGGCGCCCGTCAGGCCGCCGGCTTTTCGGCGGCTGCCTTCACTTCCTCCATCGCCTTGGCGATCGCCGCCTCGCGCTCCTGGCGCTTCTTCCTCGGCTTTGCCTTGTTCGGATTGTTCGCGGCCTCGCGCTTCATGAGGCCGGCCTTGTCGAGGAAGCGGGCGACGCGGTCCGTCGGCTGCGCGCCGACCGACAACCAGTGCTTGGCGCGGTCGAGATCGAGCTTCACGCGGTCGGCGTGATCCTTCGGCAGGATCGGGTTGTGCGAGCCGATCTGCTCGATGTAGCGGCCATCGCGCGGCGCGGCGCTGTCGGCGATCACGATGTAGTAGTACGGGCGCTTCTTGGTGCCGCCGCGCGAGAGGCGGATCTTGGTAGCCATGGGAGTGGTCTTTCTTAGACGGGTTGATGGTCTCGTCCCATCCCCCCGTTCTCTGGTCTTGAACGGGGCGAGGGGTAGGGTAGAAGGCAACCACTTGCGAAGTCGCCGGCATTACAGTGGGCTGGGAGCATGCTGCCGCCCCTCACCCGACCCTCTCCTCGCGCACATGAAGCGCGCGGGGAGAGGGGGGACGTACGCGATCACTTTTTCTTGCCGCCTCCTGGAAGCGTCGGGGGGGGCTCCAGCTTCTTGCCGAAACCCGGCAATCCTGGAAGCTTGAAGCCACCCAGGCCCGGCAGGCCGCCCGAGGGTTTTGGCGCAGGCGGCGGCAGCGCGCCGGGCCTCGCATCCTTCTTCGGTACCATGGCGCGGATCTCGGGGGGCAGGCTCTCGAGCGCCTTCGGGTCAAGCTTCGACAGCTCCGCCTGCATGCGCTCCATCTCGCCCGCACTGACCCCGCCCATGCCGCCCATTCCGGGCATGCCGCCACCCATGCCGAGGGCGCCGGCCATCTTCGCCATCATGCCGGGGTTCTTACCGACCATCTTCATCATGTCGGCCATCTGGCGGTGCATCTTGATCAGTTTGTTGATCTCGTCGGGCCGGGTGCCCGAGCCCGCCGCGATCCGGCGCTTGCGCTTGCCGTCGAGCTCCTTGGGGTTGCGCCGCTCGAACGGCGTCATCGACGACACGATGGCGATCTGGCGCTTGATCATGCGGTCGTCGATGCCAGCGCCCGCCATCTGTTGCTTCATCTTGCCGACGCCCGGCAGCATGCCCATCACGCCGCCCATGCCGCCCAGTTTCTGCATCTGTTTCAATTGGTCGGAGAGGTCCTCGAGATCGAAAGCGCCCTTGCGCATCTTCGAGGCGATCTTCTGCGCCGTCTCGATGTCGATGTTCTCGGCGGCCTTCTCGACCAGGCTGACCACGTCGCCCATGCCGAGAATGCGACCGGCGATCCGGCTCGGGTGAAAATCTTCGAGCGCGTCCCACTTCTCGCCGACGCCCATCAGTTTGATGGGCTTGCCCGTCACCGCGCGCATCGAAAGTGCAGCGCCACCGCGGCCATCGCCATCGACACGCGTCAGCACGATGCCGGTGAT